>NZ_JBXUOW010000020.1:0-80412 GCF_057196645.1 Micromonospora sp. ATLC16 | reverse complement strand
CCCCACGCCGCCACCCGCCGTCGGGCCCGCGCCGGCAGCTCAGCGGGCGGCTCCGGCACCCCCGCGACCGCCCGGACCCACGCCCGCCGCGTCGCCCGTCCACATTGTCGACGAGGCGGTGGCAGCCACGAGCCTGCCGCCGGCCCCCACCCGGATGACGCCAGTCCCCGGAGAACGGCTGCCGAGCGCCCGGACGCCCGCCGACGATCGTCCTGCCGGAGACGAGCGTCCGGTCCGGGAGGACCGCCGCGTCCCCGACAACGAGCCGGCCTCCGCCGACGCCGAGACCCGGACGCCACGCCGGGTCGCGCCCCCGACCAACCGCCCGGCGCCCCGGCAGCGTTCCGTCGACCACCGGGAACGGCCGGCCAAGCCGGTCCGCGTCCGGCCACCGAAGATCAAGTTCGGCGATCGGGATCCAGCGGTCGAACTGGCCATCACCGAGATCGCCGGTCACCTGACCTTCACCCCCAATACGGTCACCGCCTGGTACTGGCTGCCCGAGGTGCGCTGGGCCTTCCGCCCCGACGCCGAACGCGAGGCGTTGCTCGCCGCCATCTCCGAGCAGTACGCCGGCCTGGCCGGCTTCCGGCTGCACCTGCGCCGGACCACCCGACCCTTCCCGGCCGACGAGTGGGCCCGCACCATCGACGCCAACACCGCCGCGCCGCTGCCCGACGTCCCCGGCACACCCGGCTGGGCCGAACACCTGGTCGCCGCCCAACGACACCTGCTCTCGGTCAATCACGCCGAGGGCCAGACCTACCTCGGCGTCACCTTCGCCCGCCGGTCCCTCGGTGACTCGCTCACCGAGCGGCTGCTGCGCACCTTCGGCCGCGGCGTCGCCGATGGCGAGCGGCGCAAGCTCGGCCGTACCGTCGAACAGTTCGACGAGGTGCTCGGCGCCTTCGGCATGCGCGGACGGCGGGTCACCGCGCACGAACTGGAATGGCTGCTCTACCGGTCGGTGGCGCTCTGCATGGCGCCCCCCGGCGCGCTCTCGCCCATCACCGACGGACGCTGGGAACGCGGTGACCTGCTCGCCCTCACCGAACAGGTCGAGCGCTACCGCACGCCGTACGGCTCCACGGTCAAGCTGGTCCACCGGATGACCGGCGAGGAACGACACGTGGCGGTGCTCGCCGTGGGGCGGATGGAGCCGCTCGAGATCCCCGAGCGACACGAGCCCTGGCTGCACTTCCATGAGCGGCTGCCCTGGCCGATGGAACTGTCCACCCGGGTCGACATCCTCGGTTCCGGCGACTCCTTCCGCAACCTGGAACACCGGCTCCGAATGATCCGGTCACAGCAGCTGGACTACGCCGAACACGGCATCGACGCCCCACCCGAGTTGGAGCGACTCGCCAAGCGTGCCCTGGTCATCGGCGACGAGATGACCACCGGGCTGCCGGTCGACTCCGCCCGCGCCCACGGCTGGCACCGGATCGCGGTGAGCGGCCGTACCCGGGAGGAGTGCCTGGAACGAGCCCGCCGACTCATCCAGCTCTACTCCCGCGAGTTGCGCGTCTCCCTGCAGCACCCGAAGAACCAGGACTGGCTGGCCCGCGAGTTCATCCCCGGTGAGCCGATCGCCAATACCGGCTACGTACGCAGGATGCCGGTCAACCTGCTCGCGGCGGCGCTGCCGCAAGCCGCCTCCACGGTGGGTGACCGACGTGGCGACCTGATCGGGCGTACCGCCGGCACCTGCCGCCGCCCGGTTTTCCTCGACCTGCACTTTCCCATGGAGGTGCGGGAGCGATCCGGTCTGGCGGTCTTCGTGGCCGAGCCGGGCGGCGGCAAGTCCACGCTGCTCGGCGCGCTGGGCTATCTGGCCGCTCGCCGCGGCGTTCAGGTGACCCTGCTCGATCCCTCCGGCCCGCTGGCACGGCTCTGTGCGATGCCGGAGCTCCGGCCGTACTCGCGGGTGCTGAACCTGACCGGCTCCGAACACGGCACGCTGGCACCGTACGCGCTGATCCCGACCCCGCTGCGCAGCGAGTTCGCCACCGGAGCCGCCGGCGACCGGGAGTTCGAGATCGCGGTCTCCAACGCGCGGGCCGAGCGCCGGATGCTGGTACAGGACATCTGCATGATGCTGGTGCCACCGCAGGTGGCCCGGGAGGCCTCCACCGCCACCCTGTTCCGGCACGCCGTGCGCCAGGTCCCGGCCGAGGAGACCTCCACGATGGACGACGTGGTCACCTGTCTCGGCCAGCTGGATGACCACGCCGGCCGGGAACTGGCCAACCTGCTGCTTGACACTGCCGAGATGCCGCTGGCGATGCTCTTCTTCGGCCGCCCGCCGGAGGGTCTGCTCGGGCCGGACGCCGCGCTCACGGTGATCACCATGGCTGGCCTGCGACTGCCCGACCTGAAGATCGAACGCGAGTACTGGTCGGCCGAGGAGGCGCTCGCCCTACCGATGCTGCACACCGCGCATCGGCTGGCGGTCCGCCGGTGCTACGGCGGCTCGATGGCCTCGCGGAAGCTGGTCGGCCTGGACGAGGCGCACTTCATGGAGGGGTGGCGTTCCGGCCGGTCATTCCTCGTCCGACTCGCCCGCGACTCCCGCAAGTGGAACCTCGCCGCGCTGGTCGCCTCGCAGAACCCACGTGACATCCTCGGTCTCGACGTACAGAACCTCGTCTCCACCGTCTTCGTCGGCCGGATCGCCGAGGACGCCGAGATCGCCTCCGAGGCGCTGCGGCTGCTGCGGGTGCCGGTCGATGACGGCTACGAGGCCACCCTCGCCTCTCTCTCCACCGCCGACGCGACCTCCGCAAGCCGGCTCGGTTTCCGGGAGTTCGTGATGCGCGACGTCGACGGCCGGGTCCAGAAGGTCCGGGTCGACGTCTCCTACGTGGATGGCCTACTGGACCACCTCGACACCACCCCCGCCGCCATCGCCGCCGCCGCAGGGGTGCTGCCGACCGTGCTGCCTGACATGGAGGCGTGACATGGCGAGGGCCCGGGCACGGATCACGGCGCTCCTCCTGGCACTCGGCGTCCTCGCCGCAGCCACGATCAGCTGGCCCGGGCTCACCGCCACACCGGCGTACGCGGCTCCGGTGGCGTACCAGGCCGCTGCGGCCGAACTCTGCTCGACCGAGGAATGGCAGGTAGATTTCCGCGCCTGCGTCGCCAAGCTTCAGCAGGTGGCGGAATCGGAGGCGACCTGCCTCAACCCGCCGACCCCAACTGCCCCCGACTCCGGCATCGCCGGCTGGTTCGCCTCCCGCCCGGAGGCCTCGAAGCTCCCCGGCCCGAAGGGTTACTACAGCGACTACGGCTACGCCGGTTACAGCTACAGCACCTACAAGATCGAATCTGGCTGCGCGACCACACTGCTGCACCCGGACTACAAGTTCACCAACACCATCGCCAACGGCGAGTTCATGCTGGCGACAGCGATCATCGGTGCCTCGAACGCCCTGCGCGAACGCGCGTGGGAGCCGGGCACCATGTGGGGCTGGGCTGACCCGCTGGTGGACCAGGCCACCAAGGCGGTCTACCAGAAGGTGTTCAGCGTCTTCGGCATCGTCACCCTCTGCGTGGTCGGGCTCTACCTGCTCTGGCGCTCGCGCCAGTCCGACATGAGCAGCGCGATGACCACGGCGGGCTGGGCGTTGGTGGTGATGGTGGCGGTCACCGCGCTGGCCGCCTGGCCGGTCAAGTCCGCGAACCTCGCCGACGGCGCCCTCGTCTCCATGCTCGGCGTCGTGCACGACGCCGTAGGCCCGGCCGCCAAGGACGTGCCGCCGGACCGGTGTGCGATGCCGAACCCGGACGCCTGCACGGACAAGCGTCCACCGGCGGTTCGGGCCAGCGACACGGCCGCCGAGGCGATGCTCTACCGGAACTGGCTGCGCGGCGCGCTCGGCTCGGCCGACAGCGAGACCGCCAAGAAGTACGGCGCAGCGCTCTACGACGCCAAGTCGCTCTCCTGGGGTGAGGCCGAGAAGATCCGGACCAGTCCCGAAACCCGCGAGGCCACGATCAGTGCCAAGAAGCAGCAGTGGATGACTGTCGCCGCGCAAATCGAGCGGGAGGATCCGGAGGCCTACCAGTACCTGCAGGGCGTCCGGGACATGGACCGGGTGGGTGCCGGGTTCATCGCGGTGCTCGCCGCCCTGCTCTTCGCGATGTTCGACCTGACCGCGTCGCTGTTGGTGCTGCTCGGCTTCCTGATCTTCCGGTGGGCGGTGATCGTGGCGCCGATCCTGGGCACCATCGGCCTGCTCCGTCCGGCCAGCGCCGGCCTGCGACGGCTGGGCAACGCGGTGGTGGCGGCGCTGTTCAACATCGCGATATTCGGCACCGGCGCCGCCATCTACCTCTTCGCGGTCGACCTCATCATGAGCACGGCGACCCTCCCCGGCTGGCTGCAGGTGGTGCTGGTCTGGCTCTGCGGGGTGGTCGGGTGGCTGCTGCTGCGCCCCTACCGCCGGATAACCCAACTCGGTGGCAAGGACAACAGCGAGGCGGTCAGCTCGGCGGGGTCCTGGCACCGCCGATTCTTCCGAGACATGCGCACCGCTGCCCGCCTCGACGTCGCCGAGCCCGGTGGCACCGCCGAGCCTACTGTCGGACGACGCCGGGCGATCGCACCGGAGCAGCCGAAGGTGCGTCCGGAGGCTCGTCCGGACCCGGTCCCCAGCGGCGCACCCGCGGCCGTGAAGCGGCCGGACGACCGCGAATCCGGCGGCACCGACGACCAGAACCGGGAGCGGCCTGGCAAGGGGGCGGTCGCGCCCAAGCCCCGTCGGCGACAGCCAGCCTCCTGGACGGAGCCGGACGTGCCGGACGAGAACCCCTCCTACGTCATCTATCGTCCCGGTTCGGCCGAACGGGCACCCGAGAAGCCGGCGCCGCGGGTCCGCTCCGAGGCACGGTGACCGTCGTGCGCCGCGCGATCGAGTTCCTGTTCCTGAGGCTGCTGCGGTCCCGGCTGGGTGTGGCACTCGGCATCGCCGTGCTGGTGCTCGGGGTGGTGGGGGCGGCCAGATTGGTGGCCGGCCCGACCGACCCGGCGACCGGGCTGAGTAATCGCCCGATCGAACCGATCAGCACGGTGCACCCGACCACCGGGGAAGACGGCGCGATCTCCACGACCACGACACCATCCCCGGTCACCCGGCCCGGCCAGCCGACACCGGACCTGGTCGCCGAACGCTTCGCCGCCGCCTGGCTCGGTCGCCCCGGCCAGTCGACGGCGGACTGGCACGACGCGCTGCGTCCGCTCTCGACCACCGGCCTCACCGAGAAGCTTTCTGGCGCCGACCCGGCCGAGGTGCCTGCCGACGCGGTCACCGGCGACGTGACTCTCCGTCCACGCGGTGAGACCTTCGTGGAAGCGACGATTCCGCTCGACGACGGACAGCTCCGGCTCGAACTGCTGGCACCCGACGGGCGATGGTTGGTGGACGCGGTGGACTGGAGCAGGAATGAGTGAGCAGAGCCGTTCCCGTCGACCGGTCCGGACCGGTGCCCTCGCCGCCGCGCTCACCGCAGCGCTGGTGCTGCTCTGCTGCACCGGCGGCGCGGGTGCGTTCTTCCTCACCGAGCTGGGCGGCGACGCTGCCGAGCAGTTGGCCCCGGCCAGCATGGAGTGCACCGGGGACTTCGAGGTCGACGTCACGGGCAATATGCCGCGCTTCGCCGAGTACGGGGAACGCCAGCTGCGGAACGCCGCCGCGATCATCAAGGTCGGCCAGGAGATGAAGGTGCCGCCGCGGGGCTGGGTGATCGCGGTGGCGACCGCCATGCAGGAGTCGCGCCTGCTCAACCTGGCCAACAGCACGGTCGGCGAGTCACAGGACATTCCGAACGAGGGGGTCGGGGCCGACCACGATTCCGTCGGTCTCTTCCAGCAACGGCCTTCGTGGGGAACGGTCGCCCAGCGGATGGACCCCGAGTATTCGTCCCGCAAGTTCTACGAAAAGCTGGTCGACGTATCCGACTGGAAGAAGCTGCCGCTGACCGTGGCCGCGCAGCAGGTTCAGATCAGCGCCTTCCCGGACGCGTACGCCAAGCACGAGGAACTCGCCGCCCGCATCGTGGATGCGCTGGCCGGGGGCGCGGCACGTACCGCGCTGATCGCCGGACGGGAGGTGTGTGACGCCGCCGCAGGCGGCGAGATCGCGGCCTCCGGTTGGACCGCACCGATTCCGGGCGGCGTCGGTTCCGGATTCCGGACCCCCAGTCGGCCCGGGCACAACGGTGTGGACATCTCCGCGGAATTCGGCACCAAGATCAGGGTCGCGGCGACCGGTCGGGTGCTGGTCTCTCGCTGTGACCCGGACCGGAGAGGACGGCTCAGCTGTGACGAGGAAGGCTGGCCCGGCAAGGGGGGCTGCGGTTGGTTCGTCGACGTGCTGCACGCCCAGGGCGTCATCACCCGCTACTGTCACATGGTGGATCCTCCCCGTGTCGCCGTCGGCGACACGGTGCAGGCCGGTGACGTGATCGGCGAGGTGGGCAGCAGCGGCAACTCCTCCGGGCCGCATCTGCACTTCGAGGTACACTTCGACGGCGATCGCAGCAGCCGGGGCGCCAGAGACCCGGTTTCGTTCATGCGGTCGAAGGGCGCGCCGTTGAAGGGTGCCGGGTGAACTGCGGGCCCTCATGACCGAACCGCTTCCGGACCCGTTCGCCGACCAGCCCGACTGGGCTCCTCAGCCACCCCGTCCGATCGAGATCGTCCCCGCCGCCGGAAGCGTCGAACTGCGCGGACGGCGGGTGCTGGTCGGACTGCCCGGGCTGGGGTGGCGTGCCGACCTACGGGCCGACGAGCGGGTGGTGCAGAACAGCCGCACCTACGTCCCGGTCATCCCGGAGCACGAGTGGTATCGCGCCGAGTCGGACCAGGTCGAGGTTTTCGCACCGCTGGTGCCGGTCGAACGGGTCTGGGTCGAGACGGTCGGCCGAGTGACCACACCGACGCCAGACGGCGGCCTGCGTCTCGTCTCACTGGACGCACCGGCACACCCAGCACCGACGCCGGTCTTCGAGGCGGACGCGGTTACCGGGCGACGGGTCGTGCACATGGTCGGTTCGGTCGAGCACCGTGATCTGCGCGCCGTCACCGAGGTCTACTCGGGCGCCGAGGGCGACATCTGCGTACGGGTGACACCCGAGATGGAGTGGTACCGCTGGGCCTGGCGCGGCCAGTCGCCGACCACCCTGGAGGTGCCGGTTCACATGCTCTGGGTCGAGTGAGGCTAGCTCGGCGTAGCTGAGCAGACCCGCCAGTCCTCGCCCAGTCGGGTGGTAAATGTCCATGGTTGCCGGTCGCTTTGTCGGATACCGTCCACCTGCGCCGCAAAGGTCAGGTCGACGCGTACCTCAGCGCTGCCGTCGATCCGATCCACCTGGAAACGTTCCCAACTAACCCACATTGTCGTGCCGAAGCGCTCCTCCCGGGCTGCAAGGTCATCCCTGAGCCGTCGAAGCGTCTCGAACTCGGACACATCTTCACAGCTGAACAGGCGGGATCGAACGTCGTTGCGATCAACTAGGTACGCGCGCAGATAGTTGTCCACTACCACTGCGGGAGTGCTGCGGTCGGGGGTGGTGGCGCGGTCGTAGACGAGATAGCCGACGACTCCTCCGGTCAGGCAGAGCACCGCGACCACCCCGGCGACCACGGTCAACACCGTACGCAGTCGTCGCCGGGGCTGACGCGGAGCCGGCGCGACCGCGGGCGGTGCCAGTTCCTCCGGCGGTGTTCTCTGCGCCGGTACGCGGGAGACCTGGGAACCGGCGGGGGGCGGCACTGATTCCACCCCCTGAGGCTATCGGCTGGCGGCCCCGGACCCAATGCCCCGGATTTGGCAGATCGTGACTGAATCCTGCCGATGGGTGAGATCCCTGACGACACCGGCGCAGCGCCGACCCGCATCCCGAAGGTGGAGCCATCGCTGGGATACCGTCGTTGCTGCCCGGCGAGTGGGTGCCGACCTCGGGCGGAGGGGGTGGACACGGTGGGCGGTCCGAAAGCGCGGACACTCCGCGCCGCCGCGCTGCACCGCCGGGCCGCCGCGACGGTCACGGCGGCGACGAATGTTCTCGACGACACCCGCCCCGTCCCGGCCGACCAGCGGCGCCAGTATGCACTGGCCGAGCGGCTGCGCGAGGCGACGAACGTCCTCGCCCCCGGTTGGGCCGGGTCCACGCTGGACGCGGTCGAACCGGCTCATCCCGCCGGGGAGGGGCCACCGCCGTTCGTTCGGGTGGGCACCGCCGCCCCGCTGGACGACGCGCGCTTCCCGGCGCTGGTGCCGATGTTCGGCAGCGGCCACCTCGTGGTGGACGCCGACGCGCACGATCCACGAGTCGCCGGGCTGCTGCGATCCGTACTGCTGCGGATGCTGGCGGCGACACCGGCGGGGGCGCTGCTGGTACGGGCGGTGGACGCCACGGGTGTCGCGCTGGCGCCGTTCGCGGTGCTCGGTGACGCCGGGGTGCTTGCCCCGCCGGCCACGGACACCGAAGGTCTGGAGGCCGTGCTGGTGGAGGCGGAGCGGTGGGTGGCGCCGGACGCCTCCGGTCCGCGCCGGCACGACCGCGCGCTGCTGCTGGTGCTGGCCACGCTGCCCGAACCGCTCCGGCCGGGCGACCTCGCACGGATCGAGGCGCTTGCCGAGCGGGGGCCGGAGGCGGGGCTGCACCTGGTGGTGGCGGGGTGGCCGCCGGCCGGCCGGGCCGCACTGCCCAGGGCTACGCCGTTGGCGATGCGGACGGCCTACGCGTTGCTCGGTGATCCGCCGGGCGCGGCGTTCGCCGGTGGCGGCACCGACGGAGGGCTGAACTCTCCGGTCTTCGTCGACCCGGACCCGCCGGCCGAGTTGATCGACGGGGTGTGCCGCCGGATCGCAGCCCAGATCGAGGCCGGCAGCCGGCTCTCCCTGGCGCACCTGCTGCCGCCTCCGGAAGATCTGTGGCAGGCGACCGGGGCGGACGGGCTCAGCAGCACCGTCGGCGATGCGGGTGGGCGGCCGGTCTCGCTCGGCTTCACCGAGCTGACCCCGCACTGGCTGGTGAGCAGCCGGTCGCGGGACTGCCGGTCCACCTTCCTCACCACCGCGTTGCTCGGACTCGTCGCGCGCTACGCTCCGGACGAGTTGTCGCTGTATCTGGTGGACCTCGGTGACGGCGAGTCCTTTGCGGAGTTCCTGCAGACGGAGCGGGACCGGTCCTGGGCGCCGCAGGTCCGGGCGGCCGCGATGGCCGCCGACCGGGAATACGTTCTGGATCTGTTGGACGAGTTGACGGCCGAGGTGCACCGGCGCGCGGAGGCGTCCGCCCGCGCGGGTGGGCAGCGTTTCGCCGAGTTGCGGGAGCATCGCCCGCTGCCTCGGGTGGTCTGTGTGCTGGAGAGCCTGCCGGCGCTCTTCGCCGAACGGGACCGCCTGTCCGCCGAGGCGGCCGTACGGCTGGACGCGTTGGCCAGGACCGGGCGGGCGTACGGTGTGCATCTGGTGCTGGCCGGCGAGGGTGACCTGGGCCTGGGCACTCGATCGGACGGCGGGCAGCGGGATTCGCTGCTGGGCCAGTTCCCGGTGCGGGTGGCGCTGCCTGGCGGCGGGGCGGTGCTGGCACCAACGAACGACGCCGCGGCCGGCCTGCCGGTGGGCAGCGCGGTGGTGAACACCGCCGGCGGTCTCGGCGGTCCCCGCGGAGCGATCCGAGGTCATGAGCGGATGGTCCGGTTCCCCGATCCGGCAGACGAGCCGGAGGCGGTGGCGGCGCTGCGCCACCGGATCTGGACGGCCCGCCCGTCGGACGCGGCACCGCCCGTCGTCTTCGCCGGGTATGCGCGCCCGCTGCTGCGCAACGATCCCCGTTATCGGGCAGCCGTCGCGGGCCAGTCGACGACCCCGGCCGCGTTGCTCGGGCGGGCGGTGGATGTCGCGCGCAGCACCGCGGCGGTGCCGTTCGGCCCGGCTGCGGGTCGCAACCTCGCGGTTCTCGGTCCACGGCCTGCCGCGTGTCGCCTCCTGGCGACGGCCGTGCACAGCACGGCGGCCCACCACCCGGCGGGTACGGCGCGGTTCGTGGTCGCCGTACCGGACGCAGAGACCGGGCACCTTGCCGACGCTCTCGTCGCGGAGTTGGCCGAACGTCATGACGTCGACCGGGTGGATCTCGCCGGGCTGATCGCCGTGGCGGACTCCGGTGAGCCGGCGTACCTGGTTGTCTTCGGGCTGGATGTGGCGCCGCCCGAGCAACTGCCACCGGCCAGGCTGCGGGCCCTGCTGCGTGACGGGCCCCCGACCGGACAGCATCTGCTCGGCTGGTGGCGCACGGTGCCGTCGTTCGCGACGCTGATGGAACCGGGCGAGACGGTGGACAAGCTGACCGCCGTGGCGGTGGCAGGGGTGCCGGGGGCTCAGCTCACGCCGGTTTTCGGCCGCCCGGTGGAGTGGCGACCCCGGCCCGACCGGGTGGTGCTCTGGGACGGGCCGGCCGAGCGCGGCGTGGTGCTGGTTCCGTACGACGTGCCCGCCGGCGTGCAGGGAGAACCCGGATGAGTCTCGATCACTCGCCGGCCACCGCCGCCGAGCCGGTTCGGCAGCGCTCGGCCGGTGCACCGGGCGATCCGGTCGGGGCCGCGTGGGCGGACTATCTCGCCGCTGCCCGGCAGCTCGACGGGGTACGCCGGGGCGCGGCGACCGCTGCGGGCGAGCAGGCCCGCGCGGTCCAGGCCGCCCGGGAGGAACTCGCGGGCGTACGCACCCGGCTGGCGCCGCAGGAGAGCCGGCTACGTGAGCTGGGTGTGCCACCGATCTCGCTGATGCCGACACCCCCGGAGGTGGCGGAGGCGACCCGATCGATGAACGGCGGCCCGGCGGCGGTGCTGACCGCGTTGCGGGATGCCCGCCGGTGGGCGGTCGGAGCGGACGACACGCTCGCCGCCCGTGGTCTGTCCCGGGTCGCGCACTGGCCGTCCCGCGCCCGCAACCTCCTGGTGTACGGGCCGCTGGGGCTGTTCGTTCCGGTGCTGCTGGTGACGGTGTACCTGCTGGCCGGCGCCGGTGCGGTGACCGCGTTCGCGGTGCTGATGGGGCTGCCGGCACCAGCGGTCGCGTTCGCCCTGGGATGGTTCGCGGTGGGCCGTTGCTTCTCGCCCGGGCCGGGAGAGCGGGTCGACCGTACGCCCCGGTTCGGCGCGCTGGTCTGTCTGGTCCCCGCCGTGGTGGCCAACGCGGGAATCGTGCTGGCGATGCTGTCGCCCTGAACGACCGACCGCTGGTCAGCGGGGGATGATCAGAGCCATTGCCTCGGCCCGGGACTTGGCGTCGTGTTGCAGAGTGCCCCGCACCGCGGACGTGATCGTCTTGGCACCGGATTTCTGGATGCCCCGCATCGCCATGCACATGTGTTCGCACTCAAGCACGACGACCACGCCGCGCGGCTCCAGCCGGGTCATCAGCAGGTCCGCGATCTGCGAGGTGAGCCGCTCCTGCACCTGGGGCCGCCGGGCGAAGACCTCGACCAGCCGGGCCAGCTTGGACAGGCCGGTGATCCGGCCGTCGGGGCCGGGGATGTAGCCGATGTGGGCACTGCCCCGGAACGGGAGCAGGTGATGCTCGCAGAGGCTCATCATGTCGATGTCCCGGACCAGCACCAGTTCCTCGTGGTTGGCCTCGAAGGTGGTGGTGAGCACCGTGGCCGGATCGACGCGCAGGCCGGCGAAGAGTTCCGCGTACGCCCGGGCGACCCGGGCCGGGGTCTGCTGGAGTCCGTCGCGGTCGGGATCCTCCCCGACCGCGATGAGGATCTCGCGGACGGCCTTCTCGATCCGGCCGAGGTCCATGGTGTCCTCGACGGGACGACCGGTGAGCCGGCCGTTGATCAGCCGCGCGGCGATGTAGTCGAGGCGGTCGGTGGCGGGTTCGGTGGCGGAGGCGGCCAGTCCCCCCTGCGGGGAACTGGCCGCCGTGTCGTCGGTGCTCAGTGAGAACCGTCCGAGGAGTTGTTGGAGCTGCCGCCTCCCACGGTCGCCTCTGCGCCGTCGGCCTCGGCCTGCACCTTCAGCGCGTCCTTCTCCGTCGGGGTGAGCACGGGCGGCTCGGTGGAGGGCTGCCGCTTACCGAAGCCGTTGTACGGGGCCATCGGCGGACGCTTGACCACCCGGGCACAGATCCGGGCCATGTCGGCGGTGGAGAGCGTCTCCTTCTCCATCAGCTCGAGCACGATGTTGTCCAGCACGTCCCGGTACTCGACCAGGATCTCCCAGGCCTCGTCGTGGGCCAGTTCGATCAGGGCCCGCATCTCGCCGTCGATTTCGGCGGCGACCGCGTCGGAGTAGTCCCGCTCGTGGCCCATGTTGCGGCCGAGGAACGGCTCGTCGCCGCTGGTGCCGTACTTGATCGCACCGAGCTTGGAACTCATCCCGTACTGGGTGATCATCGCGCGGGCCAACTGGGTGGCCTTCTCGATGTCGTTGCCGGCGCCGGTGGTGGGCTCGTGGAAGACGAGTTCCTCGGCGGCCCGGCCGCCCAGCGCGTACGCCAGGGTGTCGACCATCTCGGCGCGGGTCTGGGTGTACTTGTCCTCCGTGGGCAGCACCAGGGTGTGGCCCAGCGAGCGGCCCCGGGACAGGATCGTCACCTTGTGCACCGGTGCGGCGTGCGGCAGCGCCCAGGCGACCAGTGCGTGCCCACCCTCGTGGTACGCGGTGATCTTCTTCTCCTGGTCACTCATCACCCGGGTACGCCGCTGCGGGCCGGCGATCACCCGGTCGATCGACTCCTCGAGCGAGTCGTTGGAGATGGCCCGCTCGTCCTTCCGGGCAGTCAGCAGGGCCGCCTCGTTGATCACGTTGGCGAGGTCGGCGCCGCTGAAGCCCGGCGTCCGCTTGGCCACCGAGTCGAGGTCGACGTCGGGCGTGAACGGCTTGCCCTTGGCGTGCACCCGCAGGATGGCCTTGCGGCCCTCCATGTCGGGCGCGTCGACCGGGATCTGCCGGTCGAACCGGCCCGGACGCAGCAGCGCCGGGTCCAGGATGTCCGGCCGGTTGGTGGCGGCGATCAGGATGACGCCGCCCTTGACGTCGAAGCCGTCCATCTCGACGAGAAGCTGGTTCAGGGTCTGCTCGCGCTCGTCGTGGCCGCCACCCATGCCGGCGCCACGGTGCCGGCCGACGGCGTCGATCTCGTCGACGAAGACGATGGCGGGCGCGTTCGTCTTGGCCTGCTCGAACAGGTCACGGACCCGGCTGGCACCGACACCGACGAACATCTCGACGAAGTCGGAGCCGGAGATCGAATAGAACGGCACCCCGGCCTCGCCGGCCACCGCTCGGGCGAGCAGCGTCTTGCCGGTGCCGGGCGGGCCGAAGAGGAGCACGCCCTTCGGGATCTTCGCGCCGAGCGCCTGGTACTTCGCCGGGTTCTGCAGGAAGTCCTTGATCTCGTGCAGTTCCTCGACGGCCTCCTCGGAGCCCGCCACGTCGGCGAACGTCGTCTTCGGCGTGTCCTTGGTGATCATCTTCGCCTTGGACTTGCCGAAGTTGAGCACCCGGGAGCCGCCGCCCTGCATCTGCGACATGAAGAACAGCAGCAGCAGCACGAGCAGCACGATGGGAAGCAGGTTGACCAGCAGGCTGACCCAGATGCTGTCGGACGACACCTCGGTGTCGGCCGGCCCGGTGACCCGATTGTTGGCCTTGGCGTCGAGGACCTGGTTCCAGACCTCGTCGCCGACCTCGTAGGGGAACTGAGCCTCGATCAGCTTCGTGGTGGTGTCGCCGAACTCGGTCTCCTCGGCCAGCTCGAGCTGGATCGTCTGTTCCTTGTCCTGGAAGACGACCTCCTCGATGCCGCCCTTGTTGAGCTGGTCGAGCGCGACGGACGTGTCCACCCGGTGGTAACTGGGTCCACCGGTGAACAACTGACTGAGCACGACGGCGCCGAGGATGACCAGGATGACCCAGAACACCGGTCGGCGGAAGAAACGCGTACGTTCCATGCTGTTGTCGAGCGCCGAGACGCCCGCATCCTCCTGATCGACGTCCTGACCGACTGATGGGTGTCGCCGCCTGGGCGGCTGCCGGAGCCGCCGTGCGGGCCGGCCTCGACCCCGGGGCGCGATTGCCGCGCCACGGTCATTCGACGGTACACCGTGCGAGACCGATATGAGCTGGCGAGCCCAGCACTTACGCGCACGGCGAACCGGATGTCAGCCGGCGTGGCCCGGAGTCGGATCTCCGGGTCACCGTGGTCAAAGGTAGTCCGATCACCTGAAAGTCGGCTGAACGTGGGGCGGACGAGCCCGACGTTGGCAGTCGGGCCGGCGGCGTGGCGACGAGGGCCGGCGCCCCGGTGGCGACGCGACGCGACGCGCCCGCACGGTCAGGACCGGGCGTAGACCTCCGGCTTGAGCACCCCCACGTACGGCAGTTCCCGGTAGCGCTCGCCGAAGTCGAGGCCGTACCCGACGACGAACTCGGTGGGGATGTCGAAGCCCACGTACCGGACCGGAACCGTCACCTTCACCGCGTCCGGCTTGCGGAACAGCGCGACCACCTCGACGCTCGCCGCCGACCGCGACTCCAGGTAGCGCAGCAGCCAGGACAGGGTCAGCCCGGAGTCGACGATGTCCTCCACGACGACGACGTGCCGACCGGCGATGTCCCGGTCGAGGTCCTTGAGGATGCGCACCACGCCGGACGAGGTGGTGCCCTGCCCGTACGAGGAGATGGCCATGAAGTCCAGCTCGGCCGGGGGTCCGTGCCGGCCCAGCGCCCGGGCGAAGTCGGCCATGAACATGACCGCGCCCTTGAGCACGCAGACCAGCAGCAGCCCGTCGGTGACGTGGGCGTAGTCCGCGGAGACCTGCTTGGCCAGTTCCGCGGTCTTCTCGCGGATCTGCGCCTCGGAAATGATCACGTGGTCGATGTCGGCGTCGTACCAGGAGCCGTCAGCCATGCCCATAGCCTGCCGTACGTCCCGGGTTCACCGTCGGCGGGGCCGCCCGTTTCGGGGCAACCCCGCCTGGTGATTTTTCCGGATGATCGGAACAATCACCTCATCAGTGATGTGACTGCCACCTGCGGCCCCTGTCGGAGGGCTTCCAGTCCGCGGAGTCACGGCTGTCGGCGGTCAGCCCCAGGGCGGACAGCAGGGCGAGGGACAGGAAGAACAGCAGGAAGAACAGGAAACCCATGGCGGCGCTCGCTTTCTGACGTCTGCGGTTGTCGGATCGCCGCCGGTGCGCACCGGACACCTGCCAGTCTGCGTACCCCGCCAGCCGTCGGAAAGTGGCAGAAATGCCAGCCCTACTCGATTTCCTGCCACTCGTGCGGTTACCCTCGTCACATGCTTCGTTCGGTGGCCGTACTCGTGCTGGACGGCGTCGCCCCGTTCGAGCTCGGCGTGCTCGCCGAGGTGTTCGGCACCGACCGCACCGCCGACGGACTGCCCGGCTACCGCTTCGACGTGTGTGGACCTGGGCAGGCCCCGGTGCGCACCTCCGCCGGCTTTCAGCTGGTGCCGAACGCCGACCTCGATCCGCTCGAGCGGGCGGACCTGGTGGCCGTTCCCGCCCACGACCCGACCACCACCGCACCGGTCGAGGTCCACGAGGCGCTTCGCCGGGCCTCCGATCGGGGCGCGTACCTGTTCAGCGTGTGTGCCGGGGCGTACCTGCTCGGCGAGGCGGGACTGCTGGACGGCCGGGAGTGCACCACCCACTGGCGGCACGTCGACGAGTTGCAGCGCCGTCACCCGAGCGCCCGGGTGCGCTGCAACTCGCTGTACGTGCAGGACGGCCGCCTGCTCACCAGCGCGGGCACCGCCGCCGGCATCGACGCCTGCCTGCACCTGGTACGCCAGGCGCACGGCTCGGCCACCGCCACCCGGCTCGCCCGACGGATGGTGGTACCACCGCATCGCGACGGCGGACAGGCCCAGTACATCGAGGCGCCGATCCCGAAGGCGCCGGAGGCCCCCACCCTGGAGCCGGTGCTGGAGTGGCTGATGGGCCACCTGGACCGGCAGACCACGGTCGACGAGTTGGCCGCTCGGGCGGGGATGGCGCCCCGGACGTTCGCTCGCCGGTTTCGTGCCGAGACGGGCACCACCCCGCACGACTGGCTGACCAACCAGCGCGTCCTGCTGGCCCGCCGGCTGTTGGAGGACACCACGCTCACCGTGGAGGGGGTGGCCGAACGGGCCGGCTTCGGTGACGCCGCCGTGCTGCGGCACCACTTCACCCGCCGGGTGGGCGGCACGCCACAGGCGTACCGCACCACGTTCCGCGATCGTGCTCCCACCGGCTGACCGGTGACCGGCCGGTCGCGCGGGTCAGAAGCCGCCGGCACCGCCGTCCACCCGGGGCTCGGAACCGACGACGTATCCCCCGTCGGCGCGTCGCCAGATCGCCTGCCCGTAGCCGAAGACGGTGGGATCGGGCGTGACGGTCACCTGGTGCCCCCGGTCCCGCAGGTCGGCCAGCAGCGCGTCTCCACCGGGCCCGGCGGTCAACTGCTCCTCCACCAACAGCGAACGACCCGTGTGCCAGTACCAGCGCGGGGCGTCCAGCGCCGCCTGCGGGTCGAGGCCCGCGTCCACGGTCGCTGAGACCAGCTGAACGTGGCCCTGGGGCTGCATGTGCCCACCCATCACCCCGAACGGCCCCACCGGCACGCCCCCGCGGGTCAGGAAACCGGGAATGATCGTGTGATACGGCCGCTTCGCCGGGCCGACCACGTTGGGGTGTCCCGCGTCCAGCCGGAAGCCGAGACCACGATTCTGCAGCGCGAAGCCGTACCCGGGCAGCACCACGTGCGATCCGAAGGCGAGGTAGGTGGACTGGATCAGGCTGACCATCATGCCGCTCCCGTCGGCCGTGCAGAGGTACACCGTTCCTCCGCGCTCCGGCGCGTCGGTCACCGGGTCGGCCGCCGCATCGCAGACCGCCGCGCGGCGCAGCGCCAGATGTTCCGCAGTCAGGAGCCCGGACGGGACCGGAGCAAGGTCGGGATCGGCGACATGGGCGTGCGCGTCGGCGAAGCCGAGCTTGACCGCCTCGATCTGTCGGTGCAGCCACCCCGACCGGCGGGTCGGGTCGAATCCGTCCAGGATGCCCAGGGCGAGCAGGGCGGCCAGTCCTTGCCCGTTCGGCGGCAGTTCCCAGACCTCGTGGTCCCGGTAGCGCACTGACACCGGGTCGACCCAGACGCTGGCGTGGTCTTCCAGGTCCGCCGCGGTGAGCAGCCCGCCGGTACGGGCGGCGTGACCGGTCAGGGCCGCCGCGATCCGCCCCCGGTAGAACTCCTCCGCCCGGCTGTCGGCGATCAGTCGAAGCGTCCGTGCCGCGTCCGGGTTGCGCCACCGCTCGCCCGCGCGGGGAGCCCGCCCCTCCGGTGCGAACACCCGCCCGAACTCGGCGTACTCCGGACCGGTCAGGTCGGCGTGCCCGGCTACCGCGCGGGACCAGGCCGCCGCCGTCGTGGTGGAGACGGGGTGTCCCTGCTCGGCGTAACCGATGGCGTCGGCGAAGAGGTCCGCGAACGGCAGCGATCCGAACCGCTCGTGCAGGTCGCGCCAGCCCGCCGGCACGCCCGGCACGGTCACCGGCAGCCAGCCCCGGGCCGGCATCGCCGGGCCGACCGCCTGTGCGCCGCCCAGCGCGTCGGCGGGCTCGACGCCTCGGCCGCCGGTCGCCGCGAGCACCAGGTCCCGGGTCAGTCCGGCGGGCGACCGGCCGGAGGCGTTCAGGCCGTGCAGCCGCTCGCCGTCCCAGACGATGGCGAAGAGGTCACCGCCGATGTCGTTGGAGGGTGGTTGCACGACGGTGAGCGTGCTGGCGGTGGCCAGCGCGGCGTCCACGGCGTTGCCACCGCGGCGCAGCACGGTCAGGCCGGCGGCCACGGCCAACGGGTGGCTGGTGGCGACGGCGCCACGCGGCGCGTACAACGGTTGCCGAGGGTGGGTCATCCTTCGAGCACCGCCTGGTCGGGCGCTGACCCCACCGTCTCGGGTACCGCTGCTCGACCGGCCGGCGTGGCCGGTGGTGACTCCGACACCAGCCGGTCGTCCCGGCGGAGCACCCGCAGCCCGCCCGGCAGGTAGCTGGCTCGTTGGCCGCGCCACGCCGTGACCAACGCGTCGAGCGCAGCGACGTGGCGATGCGACAGGGCAGCCGGTGAGACGCCCAACTCGTGGGACCAGGCACGCAGCACCCGGCCGCGCACGGCCGGCGCCAGCTCCGCCAGGATCCGGGTGGCCAGGCCGCCGTCGGGATGCCGGGCCCGGCTCAGCGCCGCAACGGCGAGTTCGTCGAGTACCGCGTTGTCCGCCGCCACCAGCGCGGCGGTACGGGCGAGGTTGTCCAGCACGCCCGGTCCGAGCGCCCGGATCAACACGGGCAGCACGTCGGCCCGGACCCGGGAGCGGGCGTACGCCGGGTCGCTGTTGTGCGGGTCGTCCCACGGCACCAGCCCGAGGGCCACGCAGGCGGCGCGGGTCTCCGCCCGCCCGATCTCCAACAGCGGTCGTACGAGTGGGATGCCGGCCAGGTCCCGACGGGCCGGCATACCGGCGAGCCCGCGCGGGCCGGCGCCCCGGGCCAGCGCGAGCAGCACCGTCTCCGCCTGGTCGTCCCGGGTGTGGCCGGTGAGCAGCGCCGAGGCGCCGTGCCCACCGGCGACCTCGGCCAATGCCTGGTAGCGGGCGTCCCGGGCCGCCGCCTCGGGGCCACCGGGCCGACCGGCGACCTCGACCCGGACCACCTCCACCGGTGCCAGGCCGGCCTCGACCGCCCAGCGCCCCACCGCCTCGGCCCGGTGCCGCGACCCGGTCTGCAACCCGTGATCGACCGTCACCAGCCCGGCGGTGCGGCCGGCCCGGGGCGCCACGAACGCGGTGGCCGCGGCCAGGGCCAGCGAGTCGGCGCCACCGGAGCAGGCGACCAGCACCGGACCGTCCGTCGGCAGGTCGGCCAACGCACGACGGACCGCGATCCGGATCGCGGCCACCGGCGGAGCGAGCGGGGCCATCGGTGCGGCGACGTGCTCAGCCGGCGGTCGGCACCGGGCCGGCCGGCCCGTGCACCCGCGCCACCCAGGCGTCCGGTTCGCTCAGCTCAGACAGCCGGGGCAGGGTCAGCGGCGAATCGAAGACCCGGTTGAAGCCGGCCATCCCGACCCGGTCCACCACGGCGTGCACGAACTTGCGGCCCTCGGCGTACTGCCGCATCTTGACGTCGATGCCGATCAGCCGCCGGATCGCCTTCTCCACCGGGTTGCCGGCCTCGCGCCGTCGGTTGAAGCCGGCTCGGATCCGCTCCACACTCGGAATCACCTGCGGTCCGACGCCGTCCATCACGAACTCGGCGTGCCCCTCCAGCAGGGTCATCAGGGCGGTCAGCCGGTCCAGCACGGCGCGCTGCCCCGGCGTCTGCACGATGTCCAGCACGCTGGAGCGGCTCTGCGGGTCCCGAACCGCGTCAGCGAGGGTGCTCACCCCTCGGCGCAGCCGCTCCAGCAGGTGCTCGCCACCCTGGGCGGCATCGACGAACGCCTGCACCTCGCCGAGGAAGTAGGCCCGCATCCAGGGCACCGAGGTGAACTGCGTCCGGTGGGTCACCTCGTGCAGGCAGACCCAGAGCCGGAAGTCGCGCGGATCCGCGCCCAGCTTGCGCTCGACCTCGACGATGTTCGGCGCGACCAGCAGCAGTTGCCCCGGGTTGGCGGAGAAGACCTCGTACTGCCCGAGGACCCGGCCGGAGAGATAGGCCAGCACGGTGCCGGCCTGCACCCCGGTAACCCGGGAACCGATCGCCTCGGTGAGCGCACCGGGCTGCTTGTCCTGAGCGAGCCGGCCGACCAGCGGGGTGATCACCTCGCGGAGTCCGGCGATGTTGGTCGCCGCCCAGTCACGCCGATCGACCACCCGCACCGGCGGATGGGCGACCTGCGAGGTCAGCCCGGTGTAGTCGGCGACGTGCCCGGCTGCCTCGTCGGTCAACCGGCGCAGCTCGGACACCACCTCGGTGGCCTCGGCGTACGTCACCCGAGGGCCTGCCTTACCCAGGGCCCCCGCCGTCGCGGTGGCCAGATCCCAGTCCACGAACTGCGCCATGCAACCCACCGTACCCGCGCCGCGACACCCACCCGACGAGCCGAGCGGTGCTGGTCCGCCGGCAGGGTGGCGACGGACCAGCGACAACCCCGCCCCACCGGGCATGACGCCCGCCGACCGGTGCTCGCCGATCCGCTCACCGACAGCCGCAGCTGGCCAGCGCGGCGGCGATCCTGTCCAGCGCAGCCCGGGCCGGCTCCATCCCGTCCGGCGGCACGTCGTCGGTGAGCACCGCGAAGGTGAGCAGGCGGCCCTCGGTGGTGGTCACCACGCCCGCGATGGCGTGCACCCGGGTCAACGTGCCGGTCTTGGCACGGACCACACCGGCACCGCCGGCGGTGCCGGGTGTCGCGCCATACCGGTCGCGCAGGGTGCCGGACCAGCCCGCGACCGGCAGGCCGCCGAAGATGCCAGCCAGCTCGGGCCGGTCCGGGCTCGCCGCGAGCGCCAGCAGTTCGGTCAGCAGGGCCGGGCTGATCAGGTTCTTCCGGGACAGTCCGCTGCCGTCGGCCAGGTCGAGCCCAGCCGCCGGCAGGG
Organism: Micromonospora sp. ATLC16; assembly: GCF_057196645.1. NCBI lineage: Bacteria > Bacillati > Actinomycetota > Actinomycetes > Micromonosporales > Micromonosporaceae > Micromonospora > Micromonospora sp. ATLC16. The sequence continues at coordinate 59,782 of NZ_JBXUOW010000020.1, read as the reverse complement.
CCAGCTCGGAGACCACCTCGGCCATCGCCGTCGCGGCGCCGGTGAACGAGGCCGGCCGGTCGCGGGCCAGGGCGACCTGACGGGCCAGCGCCTCGGCGACGATGTTGTCGCTGTCGCTGATCATGATGTCGACCAGCCGGATCAGCGGCGGCGAGTGCACCACGCCGAGTTCGGCACCGGGTCCACCGCCGCCGACCGGTTCCGTCGCGGTCGTCGCGGTCGTCCCGGTCGGCGTCGGCGGGGCGGTGCCCTTGCGTACGGTGTTGGCCGGCACCCCGAGCAGTTTGGCGAAGGCACGGCCGGCGACCAGGTCCGGTTCGGCAACGCGTTCGGCCCAGCCGGGGCCGGCCTTCGGATTCTCGCGTGCTCCGTCCAGCATCAGCGCGGTGATCGCCCCGCCGTACCCGCCGGTGGGAATGTCGTCGTCCCAGCCGGGTTCGTACACCGGGCCGGAGTACCGCGAGGAGTCGACGACGACTCTGGTTGGTGCGACCCCGCCCAGCGCCTTTCGGACCTGGTCGGCGAGGTCGGTAAGGTTGGCCGCGCCCGGGTAGAAGCCCTTCGGGTCGGCTGCCAACGTCGGATCCCCGCCGCCGACCAGAACCACCTCGCCGGGTTGTGCGCCTGCTACCGCCCGGGTCGGGATGCGATGGCCGGGACCTCGGGCGGTCAGCACGGTCACGGCGGTCACCAGTTTGGTCACCGAGGCCGGCACGGTCCCCTCCCCGCCACCGCGCTCGAAGAGCATCTCCCCGGTGAGCGCGTCGGCCACCGCCACGTTGACCCGGCCGCCCAGCGCGGTGTCGTCGATCAGCGGTTCGAGGATGGTCCGGAGCCCGTCCGTGCTGGGCGGTGGCGCGCCGATGTCGGCAGCAGCCAGCACCGGGACCGGCGCGGGCTCCACCGCCCCGGTTGCCGTCGGTGTCGGGGACTTGTCAACCAGCCAGCGGCCCACCGGCCCGGGCCGGACCACGACCAGACCCACCGCGACCAGCACGAGCACCAGCACGGCAGCGAGCACCAGCGGCAGCCGACTGCGCCGTACCGGCCCGACCGGTGGCGGTGCGACACCGGCCGACGGATCACCCGACGTGCCGGCCGCCGGCACTACCGGGGCCGGGCGCACCGGCACGGTTGCCGATCCGGTCGGCGGCCCGGCCGGGCTCGTGGGGACGACGGCACCGGGTGTGACGAGCGGATTTGGATGTTGTGGCCGGAGGACCTGCGCGTCCGGCACTGGTACCCGCCCGGCGGCCGGCTTGGCCGGCGGTTGGTTCGCACCGCCCTCGGCGGCACCGCCGGGACGGTAGTGTGAATCTTCCCTCCCCACGACCCCCTCCTCCCCACCGGGAACCGGCCTGGGTGACACTACTTCGGTCCGAAGACTATGCGGCGGCCGGAGTCGGCGGGTCGGCAATCGCCCGCCCGGCTCCGCCGCCGGTTCCGTCAAGCCAGCGTGGGCCAACGAGGGAGCGTGCAGATGGATTTCGACGTCACGGTTGAGATCCCCAAGGGTCACCGCAACAAGTACGAGGTGGACCACGTGACCGGGCGGATCCGGCTGGACCGCACCCTCTTCACCTCCACGCAGTACCCGGCGGACTACGGCTTCATCGAGGGCACCCTGGGCGAGGACGGTGACCCGCTGGACGCCCTGGTGCTGGTGCCCGAGCCGACCTTCCCCGGCTGCCTGATCCGGTGCCGCACGATCGGCATGTTCCGGATGACGGACGAGAAGGGTGGCGACGACAAGGTCCTCTGCGTTCCCTACGAGGACCCGCGGCAGGAACACCTGCGCGACATCCACCACCTCGGTGAGTTCGACCGGCTGGAGATCCAGCACTTCTTCGAGGTGTACAAGGACCTTGAGCCGGGCAAGTCGGTCGAGGGCGCGACCTGGGTGGGGCGCACCGAGGCCGAGGCCGAGATCCGAGCTTCGTACCGGCGCGCCAGGGAGGCCGAGGAGCGCGGCGAGTCCACCCACTGAGGTGTCCGACGAGTCCGGGGGTCGCTCAGCCGAGCAGTCCCCGGGCCCGCTCGTAGAGGCCGAGCACCGCGCAGGCGACCGGCACCACCGAGACCACCAGCAGGGTGTCGGCCAGGTCGGCGACCCGCCCGAGATACGGGGAGACCGGCCGGCGGGCGTACGTCGTGCCGCCCGCCACCACCAGCAGCGCGCCCAGCAGCCCGCCGGTGACCAGGATCAGCCGCACCGCCGGGTCAGCGGCCCCGGCCAGCACCCCGCCGAGGACCGCGTACCCGGCCAGGCCGGCGAGCACCGGCGCGATTCGGTGCCGGACCGTCCTGAAGAGCCGGGCCCGTAGCAGCAGCACCGTCGCGGTCACCCCGACCAGCAGCCGACCGGCGGTGCCACCGGTGCTCACGAGGATCACGGCCGCGCCGACGGCCAGCACGGCCTGACCGATCAGCATGCCGGTGAGCATTTCCTCGGTACGGGCCACGGCTGCGTGCACCCGGCCACGGTCCGGCAGGTCACGAGCCTGGTCCGAGTCATCCGACGCGTCGGTGGGCAGGGTTACCGGCGGCAGCGGCACCTTGCCCAACCGGACGGCCAGCAGCGGGACGGCCCCGACGGCGAAGGTGAGCGTGCCGAGCAGGACGGCCGCCGCGTCGGCCGGGCCGAGCAGCAGACCGCCGAGGGCGGCTGATCCGGCACCCGCCCCTACCACCGTGCCGGCCACGAAGATCCGTAGTCGGGTGGCCACTCCGAACAGCCCCAGCACCGAAGCGAGCAGCAGCGCCACCGACCCGGCCAGCAACTCCGGTGCGCCCACCCAGCGCAGCGTGCCGATCGGCCCGACCTGGTCGCCCGTGCTGACGGCGAGGGCGCCGGCCAGCGCCGCGTAGGGCAGCGCGTGTCCGCCCAGCACGGCGCCGGCCGGACCGTCGCCCTGCGCACGGGACAGCACGGTGCCGGCCAGCACCAGCAGACCCGCCACCACGGTCGCGGCCGGCCAGCCGGCGGGGTCGCCGGGCCCACCTGCGGCCAGGGCGAGCAGGCCGACGACGAGCGGCACACCGGCACCGACAAGTGTCACCGCCCGGGTGGCACCGGGTGACCAGGCCCCGCCTCGGCGGCGGGCGGCGTCGGCGATGGCCTCCACCACGTCGTCGTACTCGAACTCCGGCCACTCGGTGCGAGCCGGCACCAGGTGCAGCACCTCGCCGTCGCGGACCCCCTGAGCGAGCAGCGCCTGCCCGCCGGTCAGCACGGTGCCGTCGGCCCGCCGGAGCAGCCAACCGCCGTGCTGCTCCCCCTCGTCGGCGAGCCCGTCGCCGGCATGGCGCAGCACCTCGGGCAGCAACTCGGCGAGGGGTACCTGGTCCGGCAGCGCCACGTCGACCCGCCGTCGGGGCGTGCTGACGGTGAGCCGGGCAAGCCCGACGGTCATCGGCTCACCTCCATCCCGAGCGGGCCTGCTGCTGCGCGGACGACAGGACTTTACCTACCATGAGCCAGGCTCGGGTCACCGTGCGCAGTCGGGAGGTCGAGTGTCCACTGTCGTCATCCGGCGGCCGGCCCGACGCCCGGCGCCCGAGATACCGGTCGGTGACCTACCGGTGCAGGCGCCCCCGGAGATTCCGGCCAGCGCCGACACCCGCTGGCACCAGCTGCTGATGCTGCTGCCGATGCTCGGCGGTACGGTCGCGATGGCGATGATGTTCGGCCGGGGCGGCGGGGCGTACGCGTATGTGGTCGGCGGCATGTTCGGCCTCTCCTCTCTGGCGATGCTGGCCACCTCGTGGGGAAGTGCCTCCGGCAGTCCGAGGAAGTCCGAGATGATGGCCGCCCGCCGGGATTACCTGCGGCACCTGGCCACCCTGCGTCGGCAGGTCCGGCAGACCGCGGAGCGGCAACGCGCCGGCCTCTGCTACCGGCACCCCGATCCGTCGCTGCTCTGGTCGACGGTGCACAGCCACCGGGTCTGGGAACGACGGCCGACCGACCCGGATTTCGCGGTGATTCGGGTCGCCGTCGGGCCGCAGACGCTGGCCACGCCGTTGGTGCCGCCGGTCACCCGCCCGCTGGAGGAACTGGAGCCGATGACGGCGGGCGCGCTGCGCCGCTTCCTGGACGCGTACTCGGTGGTGCCCGACCTGCCGGTGGCTCTCTCGCTGCGCAGCTTCGCCCGGGTCTTCGTCCGGGCCGCTCCGGCCGGACCCACCGGGTCGCCGGCCGCGCAGGCGCTGGCCCGGGCCATGCTCGCCCAACTCGCGGTCTTCCACGCCCCGGACGAGCTGCTGGTCGCCATCTGCGCCGGGCCGGAACGACGCGGCCGTTGGGAGTGGGTCAAGTGGTTGCCGCACGCCCAGCACCCCACCCGCACCGACGCTCTCGGCCCGGTACGGCTGGTGGCCACTTCCGCCGTGGAGCTGGAACGACTGCTCGACCGGGTGTTGGCCAGCCGGTCGAGGTTCAGCCCGGCCGGACCGGCCACGGACGGGCCGCACCTGGTGGTCGTGTTCGACGGCGGGGACCGCACCTGCGCCACCGAGCTGGTCGGGGACGGCGGGATCGACGCGGTGACCCTGATCGACCTGGACACCCCGCCGCCGCGCCTGCTCGACCGGTTCTCGCTGCTGCTGGAGCTGCGAGACGGCCGGCTGCACTCCCGCTCCTCGGACGGGTCGGCCGAGGTGGGCACGGCCGACGCGCTGGAGGTCGCCGAGGTCGAGGCGGTGGCCCGAAGGCTGGCACCACTGCGGCTGGCCGCCACCCCGGGTGCCGACGCCGCCCCCGGGGCCGAACCGGGTCTACCGGAGCTGCTCGGCATCGGCGAGCCGGAGAGCTTCACCGTCGAACAGGGGTGGGTTCCGAGGTCGCCGCGGGACCGGCTGCGGGTGCCGATGGGGATCGGCGTGAACGGCGGCGCGGTCGAGTTGGACCTGAAGGAGTCGGCGCAGGGCGGCATGGGTCCGCACGGGCTGCTGATCGGAGCCACCGGCTCCGGCAAGTCCGAGCTGCTGCGTACGCTGGTGCTCGGGCTGGCCGCCACCCATTCCGCCGAGCAGCTCAACTTCGTACTCATCGACTTCAAGGGTGGGGCCACCTTCGCGCCCTTCGACCGGCTGCCGCACACCGCTGCGGTGATCACCAATCTGGCCGACGCGCTACCGCTGGTCGACCGGATGGTCGATGCGATCAACGGGGAACTGGTCCGCCGGCAGGAGCTGCTGCGCCGAGCCGGCAACTTCGCCAGCCTGCGCGACTACGAGCGGGCCCGGGCGGCCGGCAATCCGCTGCCCCCACTGCCGTCGCTGCTGCTGATCTGTGACGAGTTCTCCGAACTGCTGTCGGCCAAGCCCGACTTCATCGACCTGTTCGTCCAGATCGGCCGGCTGGGCCGCTCGCTCGGGGTGCACCTGCTGCTGGCGAGCCAGCGGCTGGAGGAGGGACGACTGCGTGGGCTGGACACCCACCTGTCGTACCGGATCGGTCTGCGGACCTTCTCCTCGCTGGAGTCCCGCACCGTGCTCGGGGTGCCTGACGCGCATGAGCTGCCCCCGTCGCCGGGGCACGGTTTCCTGCGCTTCGGCACCGAGCCGCTGCTGCGCTTCAAGACCGCGTACGTCTCCGGCCCGGTGCGTCGGCGCGCCCTGGCGACCGACGCGGCCGGGCCCGAACGTCCCCGGCTGCTCGCCTTCTCCACCCACGCCATCCCGGTGCCGCAGCCGCCCGTCCCGCCGGCCGTGGAGGATGATGCGGACGGCACGGAGACCCTGCTGTGTCTGCTCGTCGACCGGCTGGCCGGGCAGGGTGCGCCGGCCCACCAGGTGTGGCTGCCGCCGCTGGATGCCGCTCCGGCCCTGGACGAGTTGGTCGGCCCGCTCACGGTCTACCCGGCCCGGGGGCTGACCTTCGGCAATCCCGAACTGCACGGTGCCCTCCAGGTGCCGGTGGCCGTCGTCGACCGGCCCTTCGAGCAGCGCCGCGACCTGTTGTGGTTGGCGTTGGACGGCGCCGCCGGTCATGTCGCGGTGGTCGGCGGTACACAGAGCGGCAAATCCACCGCGCTGCGTACGCTGATCTGTGCGCTGGCCCTCACCCACACGCCTGCCGAGGCTCAGGTCTACTGCCTCGACTTCGGTGGCGGCGGGATGGCCTCGCTCCGTGACCTGCCGCATGTCGGTGGGGTCACCGGCCGAGCCGATCCCACCGGGGTGCGCCGCACCGTCGGCGAGATGTCCACCGTGCTCGCCGATCGGGAACGCCGCTTCGCCGAACTGGGCGTGGAGTCGATGGCCGCCTGGCGACAGCGGCGCGGCACCGGCACCAACCCGGGCGATACCGACGCGTACGGCGACGTGTTCCTCGTCGTCGACGGGTGGACGACCCTGCGGACCGAGTACGAAGATCTGGAACCGCTGATCACCGACCTGGCGACCCGGGGACTCTCCTACGGCGTGCACGTGGTCGCCAGCGCGGTGCGTTGGCTGGATTTCCGGCCGGCCATCCGGGACCTTTTCGGCTCCCGACTGGAACTGCGCCTCGGTGATCCGTCCGACTCGCTGGTCGCCCGACGGGCGGCGGCGCACGTGCCGGAGCAGACCGCCGGGCGTGGCATCACCTCGGAGAGCCTGCACTTCCTCACAGCGCTGCCTCAGCCGACCGGTGGGGACACCGCCGGGCTGGTGAGGCGGATCAACGACGCGTGGTCCGGCCCGGTCGCACCTCCGGTCCGGCTGCTCCCGGCCGTGCTGCCGTACGCCGACCTCGACCTCGACGCCACGACGGGGCTGCGGATCCCGGTCGGTGTCGCCGAGGCCGACCTACGTCCGGTGGTCCTCGACTTCGCCACCGAGCCACATCTCGTGGTCTACGGGGACGCAGAGAGCGGCAAGTCGTCGTTCCTGCGCGCCCTGGCTACCTCGATCGTCACCCGGTTCACGCCGGAGCAGGCACGGGTGATCCTGGTGGACTATCGGCGCAGTCTGCTCGGCGTCATCTCCACGGAGCACCTGATCGGCTACGGCACCGCGGCGGCACACACCGCCGACCTGGTCGAGTCGGCCGCCGGTTACCTGACAGGCCGCGCACCGGGGCCGCAGGTCAGCCCGACGCAGCTGCGGGAACGGTCATGGTGGTCCGGGCCGGAACTGTTCGTGCTGGTCGACGACTACGACCTGGTGTCCAGCGGGCCGGCGAACCCGCTGCGGGCGTTGGAGGAGCACCTGCCGCACGCCCGCGACGTCGGGCTGCACCTGGTGTTGGCGCGCCGTTCCGGCGGTGCCGCCCGCGCCCAGTACGAGCCGTTGGTGCAGCGGTTACGGGAACTGTCCACCTCGGGCCTGGTGATGTCGGGCAGCCCGGAGGAGGGTGCGCTGGTCGGTCCGGTCCGTCCTGGTCCGCTGCCGCCCGGGCGCGGTCGGCTCTTCACCCGACGCGAGGGCGTACGCCTGGTCCAACTGGCTCACCTGCCGCCACGGTGACGTCGACTCCACGGAACGTCCCTGTAGGCGGGTTGGACCCGGTAATCTCCGATCGTCATGTGTCCCGCGACGAATGGCTGAGGATGTGACCAGGCTGCGGCACAGCGGCCCGGCGAGGGCCGGCCGGTTTGCCAACCGCGTGCTGTTCGCGACGGCCGCCACCGCGCTGTCGACTGCCGTCGCGGTCGTGCCCGCCGCCGCCGTGCCGGTCCAGGCTCCCGCGCTCGGCCCGCCGGCTGCCCACAATCCCGACGCCGCGCGACGCGCCGACCAGGTCCGTGACGAGCAGTGGCAGCTCGACAAGTTGAACGCCCGGACGGCGTGGCGTACCTCGACCGGGCGCGGTGTGATCGTGGCCGTGATCGACTCCGGGGTGGACGGCTCCCACCCGGACCTGACCGGTCAGGTGCTGCCCGGGCTCGACCTGGTCGCGCCGATCGGGGCGACCGAAGCGGACCCGGTCGGGCACGGCACCACGGTGGCCGGCCTGATCGCGGGGCGCAACGACGACCGCCGTGGCGTGGTGGGGCTCGCGCCGGACGCCCGGATCCTGCCCGTACGGGTGCTGGACGCGGAGAACCGCTACGACGACGCGCTGATCGTGGCCAAGGGTGTGCGATGGGCGGTCGACAACGGCGCGAAAGTGATCAACCTGTCGCTCGGCGGTAACGGCGACAGTGCGGCGCTGGCCGCGGCGATCGACTACGCCTTCGCCCGGGACGTGGTGGTGGTCGCCTGCACCGGTAATCTCGCCACCTCGCCCGAGGCGAAGGTGTGGTATCCGGCCCGCGAACCCGGCGTCATCGCGGTCTCCGGCCTGGAGCGCAACAGCGACAACCTGTGGAGCGGGGCGATCACCGGCCGTGCCACCGTCCTGACCGCCCCCGCCAGCGGACTGGTGGGCGCGCGTTCGGCGGGCGGCTACTGGCGGGTGCAGGGCACCAGCTTCGCGGCACCGCTGGTCGCCGCCACCGCCGCCCTGGTGCGGTCGCGTTACCCGCAGATGTCCGCCGCAGACGTGGTGAGCCGGCTGCTGACCACCGCCCGGGACATCGGACCAACCGGGCGGGACGAGCGGTTCGGGTACGGGCTGGTCGACCCGGTCGCGGCGCTGACCGCACAGGTGCCGTCGACGGAAAAGAACCCGTTGGACGACAACGACCCGCCCGGGGTGACCGGCTTCGGTCACGCGCCGGGCTCCGTGACGACGAGTGATCCCGATGCCGAGCAACTCGGACTGACCAGGTCCGGGCAGGAGACCCAGTGGCGGGCCCGGGCCGCCGGTTTGCAGGACGACGCCGGATCGGAGCGGCTCTGGATCGGCTCGGCCATCTTCGTCGCACTGCTCACCGGGGCGGCGCTGCTGGTGCGCCGGTTCCGGCAGGCGCGCCGCTGACCGACCCCGATCGACGTATCCCGCCGCAATTTCGCGCATCTGCCCGGGGCGGTCCCGTTCAGCGCGGTACAACCATCGCCGTGGACGCCTTCGAACGAGTCGATCCGACACCGCCCGCCGGTCCGGACCGGGTCGGACAACGGGACGACCGGCCAGGTGTGCGGCCGGCCCACACCGTCTCCGGCGTGCTGCTGGCTACGCCGATCGCGCTGCTGGCCGCGCTGGTGCTGGGTGACTGGCCGCCGCTGCGTCGACTCGACCTGGCGATCACCACCCACCTGCACGGGTACGCCCAGGACCACCCGGTCTGGGTCCGGGCGATGAGCTTCTGGACCGACGCCTTCGCGCCGATGCCCCTGCGGGCCGTGGCGCTGGTCCTGGTGATCTGGCTGGCCCGCGACGGTGCGCGGCGGCTCGCCGGCTGGGTCGCCAGCACCATGGTGCTCGGTGGTCTGCTCGGGCCGCTGCTCAAACTGCTCGTCGGCCGGCAGCGACCGGATCTGCCCGACCCGGTGGCGCAGGCGCCCGGTCTGGCCTTTCCGTCGGGCCACGCGCTGAACGCGATGCTCGCCGCCGGGGTGCTGGTGGTGGTGCTCCGGCCCCGGACCAGGCCCCGTTCCGCGGCCCGCGCGGCGGTCTGGCTCGGTGCGCTGACGATCGCCCTGGTGACCGGGTTCAGCCGGGTGGCGCTCGGCGTGCACTGGAGCAGCGACGTGCTGGCCGGGTGGCTGCTTGGTGCGACGGTGGTCGTCGCCACCACCGCCGCGTTCACCGTCCGGGCGGGCCGCCGGTCGGGCTGACCCTCGTCACGTGCAGTCGCCGGTGTCGGTGCCCCGGGTGCGTTCGGCGCCGGCCAGCGCCACCGGTCGGGCCTCGGCGGCGGTGACCGCGAACCCGGTGTTCGGGTCGTCGGCCGCCGCCGCGAAGATCACCCCGAGCACCAGGCCGTTCGAGGAGACCAGTGGACCGCCCGAGTTGCCGCTCCGGACCAGGGCCCGGATCGTGTAGATCTCCCGGTTGACGTCCCCCGACGAGTAGATGTCCGGCCCGGTGATCCGATCGACGTCGCGGATCCGCGCCGACTGGGCGTTGTACGGCCCGTCGAGTGGGAAACCGAGCACTATGGCGTCCGCGCCGGTGGAGGCGTTGCCGGCGGCGAACCGCATCGACGGGCCCGGCAGCCCGGGCACGTAGAGCACGGCCAGGTCCCGGTCGGGGTCGTAGACGACCACCTCGCCCTCGTACCGGTCCCCGCCCAGTTCCACCGCGACCGAACGGGTGCCGGCGACCACGTGCGCGTTTGTCATCACCCGGTCGTCGGCGTACACGAAGCCCGACCCCTCGATCCGGCGCGAGCAGCTCGGTGCCGACCCGAGCACCTTCACCACCGAGCGCTGGCCGTTGCTCACCACCTCCGAGCCGGCGAGCGCCGGGTCGGGCGGCTCGACCTGCCGGGCCTGGGTACGTCGCAGCCCGTCGAAGACGTCGGGGAAGCCGTTGGTGTCGACGGTGTCGCGCAGTGCGGTGGAGAGTTGCTGAGCCTGGTCGGGCAGCACCCGGTCCACCACGTTGAGCAGCGCGCTGCTCTTCACCGAGGCGGCGAGCCAGGGCAGCGAGGAGGAGCCGAGCGGCACGGCGACCAGCCAGGCGACCAGCAGCACCGCGAAGAGCGAGACGAACGCGCCTCCGATGTCGTCGGCCCGTCGTCCCACATCACTGGCGATGGTGCGGCGCAGGTGCGATCCGAGCCAGCCGGCCAGTGCCTGACCCACCACGGCGAGGCCGAAGATGGCGACCAGTGAGATCAGCACTCGGGTGCCGCTGTCCACGAACTGCTGGGCGAACATCGGGCCGACCTGCAGGCCGATCAGGGCACCCAGGAAGAACCCGGAGAACGAGAGCACGCCGATGACGAACCCCTGTCGGTATCCGCTGATCGCGAACACGAGCATGAGCAACAGCAGGACGAGATCCACGGCCGACACGGCTCAAGCGTACGGGGCTAGGGCTCAGGCGAAGACGATCGCTTGCGTAAGGTGACGGTCAGATCAGCGCAGGGCGCTCTCGTCGATCTCGTCGGTGCCGGCCGACGGAGCGGGCGAGGCACCGACCGGCGGAAGATCGATCACTCGGCTGCGCGGCCACGGGCGGCTCCAGCCTCCCATGTCCAGCAGCGCGGCCAGCACCCCGGCCGTGAACCCCCAGACCAGCATCCCGCGTACGGAGAAGGCGGGGCCGACCCAGCCACTCGAATGGCGTACCCGGACCCGGTTGTCCGGGTCGATCAGCTCGGCGATCGGCAGGCGGGCCACGTGCGCCACCTCGGCCGGCTCCCGGGAGTCCACCGGATGCGGCGCGTGCCACCAGGCGAGCACCGGCGTCACCACGAAGTCGCTTACCGGGATCCACAACCTCGGCAGTTGGGCCAGCACCGTGACGCTGCCCGGGTCGAGCCCGACCTCCTCGTTCGCCTCCCGCAGCGCCGTGGCGGCGGCGTCGGCGTCCTCCGGGTCGGCCGCGCCGCCGGGAAACGCCGGTTGGCCGGGGTGGTTGCGCAGGGTCGCGGCCCGCTGGAGGACCAGCACGTCCGGGCCGGTGACGGCGTCCTCGCCGAGCAGCACCAGCACGGCGCTTTCCCGGCCACCCTGGTCCGGCGTATGCAGCTGGGTGAAGTCCTCCGTACGCGCGGTGCCGAGCCGGACCAGCAGCGGGTCCAGCCAGTCCGGCACCGGCCGTGACGCGCCGGACGTCTCCCGGCCCGGGCTCACGCTGGCTGGCACCTCGCTCACGCCGGTACCGCGATGCCGAGGTGCTGCCGGACGAGTTCGGCGAGTTTGGCGTCGTCGAGGGCGCCCGAGGTGTCGATGTACCGGACGCCGCCGTCGGCACCCACGAACACCGTCATCGGGAACGCGCTGCGTTCCAGGGCCCGCTGGAACGCCTTGCCCTGGTCGAACAGCATCGGGAACCGTACGCCGAAGTCCTCGCCGAGGGACTGTGCGGCGCTGCGGCTGTCCTGGGTGTTCACCCCGATGACCCGCAGCTGCCCCTCGGCGCGCTCGTGCAGCCGCTGGAAGGAGGGAAGCTCCTTGCGGCAGGGCGGGCACCAGGAGGCCCAGATGTTCACCACTGCCGGTCCACTGATGTCCCGCAGGGCGACCGGGGACCCGCCGGTGAAGCAGGTGAGGGTCAACTCGGGCAGCGGATCGCCGGTCAGCTCTCCCCCACCGGGGTCGGCCGGGCCGTCGGTGAGCCCGCCGCAGTCCTCGAAGGGTGACGGGCGGGCGGCCGCCGTGGCCGGTCCGGCCGGCGCGGGGGCCTCGGGGTCGGCGGTGCAGGCGGTGGCGAGCACCAGCAGCAGCGGCAGGGTCAGCAGCGCGAGCCGGCGGTTCACGGTGCCTCCGCCTCAACCGCCTGCGCCGGCACCAGCTCGGGATCGACGCCGGCGGCGGCCGCGAGGGAACGGGCGCGGGGCCCCTTGAGCAGCTTCGCGGCGGCGGCTGGTTCGGTCGGGCCGGTGCCGTACGAGGGGCAGAGCTTCGCCAGGGTGCACGAGCCGCAGGCGGGCTTGCGGGCGTGGCAGACCCGGCGGCCGTGGAAGATGATCCGGTGCGACAGCATGGTCCAGTCGCGCTTCGGAAACATCGCCCCGATCTCGTGCTCGATCTTGACCGGATCGGTCTCGGTGGTCAGCACCCAGCGCCGCACCAGCCGCTGGAAGTGGGTGTCGACGGTGATGCCGGGCACGTCGAAGGCGTTGCCGAGGATGACGTTGGCGGTCTTGCGACCGATCCCGGGCAGGGTGACCAGGTCGGCAAGCCGGTTGGGAACTCGACCGTGGTAGCGCTCGACCAGTGCCTGGCCCAGTTGGATCAGCGAGTTGGTCTTGTTGCGGTAGAAGCCGGTCGGTTTGATCATCTCCTCCACCTCGCCGCGATCGGCCCCGGCGTAGTCGGCGGCGGTCGGGTAGCGGGCGAACAGTTTCGGAGTGACCTCGTTGACCTTCTTGTCCGTGCACTGGGCCGACAGGATGGTGGCGACGGCCAGTTCCAGCGGGCTGCCGTGGTCGAGCTCGCAGTGCGCGTCGGGATGCGTTTCGGTCAGCACCCGGCCGATCCGCCGCGCGCGACGGGTGCGTCCCAGGTCGGTCTCGGTGGCGCTTCTGGTCACGACGGCCAGCCTACGTCGCCGGTCCGACTGGCTCGGACGCCCGTGGCGGCGCAGTCAGTCCGCGTCGGGCGGGCTGATCTTTCCGGCGTCGGTGAATCGGGCACCGGTCTCGGCGAAGTCGAGCTCGGTGAGGTCCCGCAGCAGCCCGAGACCCCGATCGTCGGGGTCGATCGTCGGCTTGCGGGCCCCGTCCATGTAGGTGGGGGTGAACGAGCCGCCGGCCCAGGTGCCGTCGGCTTCGAGTGACACCTTCAGCACGCCGCCCCAGCCGAGCCGACCGTTGTTGCTGAGCGAGTTGCCGCCACCGGCGAAGTTGCCCAGGCTGTAGGCGATCAGCCTGCCCTTGTAGAACTCCATCCCGCGCAGCACGTGCGGGCCGTGCCCGACGATCAGGTCGGCACCGGCGTCGATCATGGCACGGGAGAACCTGATCGGGTCGCCCCGGTTCTCCCCGAGGAACATCTCGGTGCCGGGCCGCACCCGCGTCATCTCCGACCCTTCGGCCCCCATGTGTACCTGCACCACGACGATGTCGGCCTGACCGGCGGCCTTCTTGACCACCTCTTTCGCGGCCGGAATGTCGGTGAGGCTGTTCGACCACTGGTACGACGAGAAACCGGCGACGGCGACCCTGACGCCCTTCACCTCGACGACCGTGATCTGGTCAGGTGCGCCGGTGTGCTCCAGCCCGTGCTCCTCCAACGCCTGCTGGGTGTTCTCGTAGCCCTTCGGCCCGAAGTCGTACCCGTGGTTGTTGGCCTGGTTGAGCAGGTCGAAACCGGCATCGGCGAGATGGGCGGCGTACTCCGGCGGCGCTCGGAACTGGAAGCAACTGGTGGAGTTGGCACCGCACTTGCCGGCCCCGGTGTCCACCGTCAACGGCTCTTCCAGATTTCCCATCACCAGGTCGGCGGCGAGCGCCTTCTTCACCGAGTTGAAGAAACCCTTGCCGTTGTTCGGGGGGAGCCGATCGGGTGCCATGGCCATCACGATGTCGCCGGTGGCGGAAAGCGAGATCTTCTTGACCTCGGGGGCGGCCGATTCGACGGGCGCGCCCTCGCCACCGCCCGTGCCGGGTTGCCAGAGCGGCCCCTCGTCGGTGCTGGCGCAGGCGGCGAGGAGGAGGGCGGCGAGGAGCGCCCCCACTGCGGCCAGGGTGCGGCGACGGGGCCGGGGCACGGAGGGGCCGGAAGAGTACATCGTGCGCGACCCTACCGGGCGGATATCGCGGGATCGACCGCCGATCGGGTGGGAGATTCAGCCTTGGAGCCGATCCGACCATGGCACGACGGTGTCGCGGCCCCCCGACAGCACTGCGGCGTGCACCGCCCGGGCCAGCGGCGCGCCCCAGGTGGAGCGGGGTCCGCCGTAGGCGTTGATCGGCCCGTCCGGCGGGCAGAGCACGGTGACCGCGTCTGTGGGCGTACCGGTGCCGGGCAGCCCCAACTCCGCGATCGCCTGCGCCTTCGCCTCGGTGGCCGTGGCGACCGCGTTGACAAGTGCCGCGTCGCCGAGCCGCGCCGGAACGTACGCCACGATGTTCACCGTGCCGACCGGTTGCGCCGGCGCCGCCACCGTGGGTGCCGCCGCTGGCACCGGCGTACCCAGACCGACGGTGGCCCAGATCTGCACGCCGGTGTCGGTCCGCCGCACCACCTCGGCCACGTCCACGCCGGTCATCAGGCCCACGCCGGGCCCGTCCAGGCCGAGCTCCCGGGCCAGCTCGGCCAGGTGGTCGGCGGGGTCGTTCCGGTCGTACGACGTCGACACCGTCGCGTTCAGCACCCACCGCCGTACGCCGATCCCACCGCCCAGCGGGGCGGAGCTGACCGCCCGCAGCACCCGCTCGGCATGCCAGATAAGCACCGGGACGTCACGTTCGTCCTCACGCCGGGTGGCCAGCACGGGTTCGGGCAGCACCCGGTGACCCTACGTCCGGGTGTCCGCACCGCCGATCCCGGCCTGACCAGGGGCGGGATTCTAAAGGGTGATCACGACGGGCGCGTTACGCCCAACGATCAAGATTCCAGGGGTGCACCTCTGATTCCTGCTCACGTGCGCCTAGACTGGTCGGCGCGCGAGGGATCAGCGGACGGCGGACCCAGGCCGAGCAGACGGCACGCGCAACCGGAGGTGCGCGATGGACGAGGTACTGGCCCGCAGCGGGATCTTCCAGGGTGTCGACCCGGAGGCGGCCGAGGCGCTCGCCAAGGAGATGGAGACGATTGAGGTCCGCAAGGGCGAGGTCGTCTTCAACGAGGGCGAGCCCGGCGACAGTCTCTACATCCTGCTGTCCGGCAAGATCAAGGTTGGCCGCCGGGCGGCGGACGGCCGGCAGAATCTGATCGCCGTGATGGGTCCGTCGGACATGGTCGGCGAGCTGTCGCTCTTCGACCCGGGTCCGCGTACGGCGACCGCGACCGCGGTCACCGACAGCCGATTGGCCCGACTGCGCAAGCAGGCGCTGCGGCCGTGGCTCAACAACCGGCCCGAGATCGCCGAGCAGTTGCTGCGGGTGCTGGCCCGCCGGCTGCGCCGGACCAACGACGCCCTCGCGGACCTGATCTTCACCGACGTGCCCGGCCGGGTGGCGAAGAACCTGCTCCAGATGGCGGGGCGCTTCGGCACCCGCGACGGCGGCGTGCTGCGGGTGACGCACGACCTGACCCAGGAGGAGATCGCCCAGCTCGTCGGCGCCTCCCGGGAGACGGTCAACAAGGCCCTCGCGGACTTCGCCTCGCGCGGTTGGCTCCGGCTGGACGGCAAGAGCATCATCATCCTCGACCCGGAGCGCCTGGCCCGCCGCGCCCGCGTCTGACACCCACCCGGCTCACGCGCTCTTCCACCGGCTAGCCCGCCCTGCGCGATCCGGGCGGTGTCCAGTGCGGTGATCAGGAACGTTGGCAGTGTCGTGGCGAGGACCTGGCCGCCGCGCCAGTTCGTGGCGGGCACACGCACATGCCGTTCACCCGGCTCGTCGACCGGCGGCTGGTAATCAGTCCGGGCAGCGTCGGCATGCCGCCGGGGCGCCGGCACCGGCCGGTACGCCATCGAACGCGCCTGCGAGTACACCGCGACCCGTTCGGTGTGGGGCGGCCGGACGATCGGCTCCCACCAGGGAGTCGCACATCCCCTCGCGCACGCGGCGGTGCAGGTGGAGCTGGCCCGACTGATGATCCAGAAGGCGGCGGCGCTCTACGACGCCGGCCGCGACCTGGAGGCCGGGATATCCGCCAACATGGCGAAGTACGCGGCCGGCGACGCAACATGCCGCAACCCGCAGCGCCGTCAGCCGGGATCAGCGGCAGGCGGCGTCGACCCGGTGGACCGGGCGCACCCGACGGCCCAGTCCTTCCAGCAGCGAGTCCTCGACGTGGAAGTCGTGGACGCGCAACCGGTACCGGGGCAGTTCCTCCTCCGACGGGCAGAGCACCTGCCCGCGTACCTGGTCAACCGGGACGTAGCGCACCCCGCCGCGTTCCTGGAGGATCACCATGTTCACATCGTCGGTGGTCACCACGTGCCCACGGATCTCCTCGGTGGCCTCGGCGGAGGTCGCGCCGGGATCGCCCACCGTGGTCACGGTCAGCGGCAGCACCGGCGTGCTGATCACCGGCAGCGCCGCCCAGACCAGCACCACCAGCACGGCGAGTTGGGTCACCGGGGCGAGTGGCCGGATGACCGCCCGGGGCAGCGGACCGGCGACGAAGAGAGCCAACAGCGGAGGTACCACCAGCAACACGATCGGCAGGGGCTCGCCCTGCCGCCCGGCGTCGCGCAGCGTCGGCACGAGCAGCCAGAGGTAACCGGCGTACGCCGCGACGACGATCAGGACACGGAGGGCGGGACGCTCGTGCAGGCGTTCCGGCCGGAGCTGGAAGGCCGCCGCGACGGCGGGCAGCAGCAGCGGGAGATACAGCAGCGGCCAGGTCACCAGGGCCATCAGGAAGCTCGCCGCGACGAACCAGCCCGGCGTGATCTCCATCCACCGGGCAAAGAGCGGTCGGCGGGTCAGCCGGTGTCCGCTGGCGGCGAGTACCCCGCCGAGCGCGAACACCGCGACCAGCACTGTGGAGAGCAGGCGGGCCGCCGTGGTGAGGAAGCCGGCGAGCAGGTTGACCGGTCCCACGTTGGCCACCAGCAGCAAGGTGGTCTGCAACTCTCCACCGGCCTCGATGCCGAGCCGCAGCACCGAGAAGATCGCCGGTACGCCGACCACGGCCGTCCAGAACGACTGGCTGGCCCGCGCCCGACGCTCGGCCGGATCCCAGCCGCCGGCGGCCTTCGTCCAGAGCGCAACGGGGGCTGACTCGATCCGTCCCGTCGTGCTCGGCAACGCCGAAGGCGGCGCGGCGGTCGGCGGTACGGGGGCCCGCGGTACGGGTGGCGGTGGGCGGCCAGCGCCCGGTTCGTCGGGAGCGGTGGCGGGTGCCGGGGTCATCGGTGTGGCGCCTTGTCGTCGAAGTCCACCAACCTCGGCACGTCGAGCGGTTGCGGCTGCCGCTTCTCGCCCCGCAGCCACGGCCCCAACGTACGGTTGTACGCGGTCAGCCACGGGCTGGCTTCCCCGCTGCGCCCCTCCTGGTAGCTCTTGTCGAGGAAGTAGGCGACCAGGTCGCGCAGGGCCGGGTCTCCGATCGGCACCCCGACGCCGAGCAGTTCGCTGGTGCCGAAGGGCATGTCGACGATCTCGAACTCGGTCGGGTAGCGGGCCAGGAAGCCGGCCAGGATCGTCTCGTCGGAGCTGACCGCGTCGTACTTGCCGGCGCGGATTCCCTTGACGCAGTCCCAGACGTCCTTGACCACCAGCGTGCGGACCTGATTCTCCTCCAGTTCCGCCTCGGTGGTGGAGCCGCCGCTGGTGCAGATCCGGTACTTCGGGTTCCGCAGGTCCTCGATGGTGCGGATGGTGTCCTTGTGCCGGGTCGGCACCAGCACCTCCTGGGTGGTCACGAAGTACGGACCGGCGAAGCTGACGAGCTTCTTGCGTTCTTCCGTGATCGAGAAGCTGGAGACCACCAGGTCCACCACTCCGCCCTGGAGGGCCGGAATCCGGTCCTCGGTGGACACCGCCACGAATTCCAGTCGGTGCTCCCCCTCGTAGCCGAGGGATGCGGCGATGTACCGGGCGATCTCGACGTCGAAGCCGATGTGGTTCCCGTCGCGTACCTCGCCCATCAGCGGTTCGTCGTCGGCCACCCCTATTCGTAGGACGGGCTGGCCCCAGATGTGGGACTCGCGCAGCTTCTCCTGTACGGACGGCAGTTCCGGCTCCTTCTGGCTGTCGCAGCCGGCCGCCGCGCCGAGCAGCAGCGTCAGGGCGACCGCCGCGGTGGTCGCCGCCGCACGCCACCGGGAACTGGAGAGGCTTACCGCCATGGCCACCTCGCTACGTTTCGAGTTTATGGTTGCACCGAAAGTAGTCGTCCGTGTCGAGGCGCCACCATCCGGTGATTGGTTTCGACGTGGGTTACCGCCCGGAGAGCTTGATGAGTGACAGCAGGTGGGCGATCAATGTGATGGCGCATTTCCGACTCGATCGGCACTGTTCCGGCCCCCTCTCCATTCGGCAAGCTGTTGTTTGTCAGCTGTTCCGCGTGGTGAAGCTGGCTGCTGTTGACAGATCGGCAATCTCCGACATTCTGGACGGATGAGACGGTTCCCAGGATCCGACGCTCGGACCGTGGCGGTGGCTGCGGCCCTGGCGGCGTTCTGGCTGCTCGCGGCGCTGGTGGTGGGGCGCCGGCAGGATCTGCTCGGCGTCGCGGGGGCGCTGCTCTGTGTTCTGCTCGCCACCGTCGCGGGGGTGGCCGTCACCGCTGCTCGGCAGCGGGACGGGGACGCTCGACCGGATCGCGGGCAGCCGTCCGTAGGGCCGGGCATCGAGCCGTCCGGCATCGATGCCGACACACTGGAAAGCCTGGGCGACCGGGAGGCGGTCCGCGCGCTGCGGGACCGGCATCGACGCGATCGGCGGGGGCGCTGACTGCCCTCGGGAGGGGGTCAGCCGCTGGTGAGCGTGGGCGAGGCTAGGCCGTTGAGGCCCCGGCCGGCCAGGCATCGGTAGGTGGGGTCGGTGTCCGCGTCGGCCGGCGGTAGCACCTCAAGATTCCATCCCGCCGCCTGACGCATCCCGCTGACCAGGCGGAACGTCTCCTCGTTGCAGACCTGGCGCACACCTGGATCCGCGACGATCTCGTTGTGGCCGGCATCAGTCAGCGCGGCCGGCAACTTCCCCTGGGCGTAGCTCTCCCAGGTGTGCCGGGCGTCGCAGGGCATTCGGCTGGCCTCGGCCCACTGGCCACGCACCTGCACCGGCCCGAAGCACTCCAACTCCGCGGCGCACTGGGCACCAGCGGGGAGCACCTCCTGGTGAGTGGCACAGCCCGGGCGCAACATCCCGGTGGCCGCCGGGCGCGCCGGCATGCTCGGCTGTGGCGACGGTCCACCACCGGCCGCCCAGGCGCCGACACCTGCCGAGGCGGCGAGGGCGACCACCCCGGCGGCCCCGAGGAACCAGCGTCGGCGACGGCTGCGCTCGGTGGAGCCATCCCTGGCCGGCGGAGCCGCACGGCCGGCATCCTGGCCACTGGCGGCAGCGCCGCCGATCGGTGCCGCCGCGGCGTTCGCGCCGCCGCTGGACCCGGCCGAGCCGTCCAGCGTCAGGTTGCTGAGCATGTCGCGCAGTTCGGCGGCGGACGGCCGGACGCCGGGATCGTTGGCCATGCCGGCACGCAGCACGTCGACCAGGTCCTCCGGGATGCCGGGCAGACCGGGAATCGGCTGGTGGAACATCTCCAACACGGTGACCAGGCTCGGGTTGCGCTCGCTCTGCCAGCGCGGCGGCCGACCGTGCATGACCGCGTAGAGGGTGGCGCAGAGCGCGTACACGTCGGCGGCCGGCGAGGGCGGACTGTGGCTGAACATCTCCGGCGGCGCGTACGCCGGGGTGAGCACCTCCAGCGCGACGGAGGCGTCCCGCATCTCGGCGACCACGGCGAGGCCGAAGTCCGCCAGTACCGCCGGGTTGAAGTGCGAGTGGAGGATGTTGGCCGGCTTGACGTCGCGGTGCAGCACGCCGGCCGCGTGTGAGTGGGCGATGGCGTCCGCGATCTTGACGCCGAGATCCCGGGCCTCGACGGCGCCCAGCGGTGAGTTGCGCATCCGCTCGGCGTACGAGCCGTCGCAGAGTTCCATGATCAGGTAAGGGTGCTGGTCGATGGTGACCCCGACGTCGAACAGGTCGACCACGTGCGGGTGCGACGACATCCGACCGGCGGCACGCGCCTCGCGCAGAAAACGGGCCTGATCCCGGTCACTGGCCAGGGTGCGGTTCTCCACCTTCACGGCGACCTCGCGTCCCACCGAGATCTGCGTCGCCCGGTAGACCGTGGCGTAGCCACCCCGGGCGAATACGTGTAAATCAGTCAGACCGGGCACAATGGGCGTCGGCAGGGCGCCGGGTGGGGTGTCGGTCACAATCTCGAAAATACCGAACTCTGCCGGCCGCTCACTGAACCGCATCGGTGGCCGGCCCCGAACCCGACGCATCGGCAGCGCGCCGGTCGTCTTCCTGCTCCGATTCGCCCGCAGTCGATCCGTTCCCGCCCGCTGGGACGATCACGCCGGACCGACCCGTCGTGCCAGCGGACCGCCGCGCGTCCCACCACAGTCCGGCGGCGGTCGCCACCGCGCCCAGGCCCTCCCAGGCCGCCACTCCGAAGAACCGCCCCGGTGCGACGTCGGCCAGCACCGCGAGGGTGAAGACCGTGAACGTGACCAGCCGGAACACCACGGTGAAGCGGTAGAAGGCGCGCCACTCGGTGGCTGCGGCGAGCAGGTAGTAGACCCCCATGTTGAACGAGGCCATCGAGGAGGCCGTCACGAAGACACCCGTGTAGTCGCCCGATGCCCGGCTCTGCGGGATCTCGAAGCCGAGCATCCGCAACAGCGCCTCCGGCCAGAGCAGGCCGACCGCCCCCGTCACCAGCGCCAGCACGCCGAACACCGCGATCGTCCACCCCGCGACCGAACGCGGCAGCCTCATCTTCGCCCCCCTCGACGGCGCGACCAACGACAGCGACGGCCGCGTGCACCCGTCACGCTAGCGGCCAGCCCCGACCGATCGCATCCCCGAAACCGTCAGATCCGCACCGGCCAGCGATCCACCGGACGAATCGGGCCGAGAGCACCCGACCCGGTTCCTCGACAGCGCGGCCCACCGGCAGCGCCGCCGGGGCGGGGCACGCCGATGTCGCGGGCGGGTGCGGTCAGCCGGGGGTACGCAGCCGATTCAGCAGCGCCTCCGCGGCGGCCCGCTCACTGCGCTGCTCGGTGGCGTACGCCAGCCGAACCGCGTCCTCGGCGCTGGCCTTCGCCTCCGCTGGCCGCCCGCACGCGGCCAGCGCCTCGGCCAGCACGCTCGCCGCGACCACCTGGCTGCGGACGTCCTCGGCCTGCACCCGCACCGCCCGGTAAGCCCAGTCCAGCGCCTGCTCGCGCTGGCCGTGAGCGAGCAGGGCCGAGGCGTAACGCGCCATCGACTGCCGGCGGGGGAAAAGCAGGGACGGGGTGGTGGCCGCCCTCGTGGCGACCGGAGCGAGCAGGCCGACCGCGGTACCCGAGTCGCCGGTCGCCAGCCGGGCGGTGGCCAGCAGCACCCGGGGAGCGACCTGGGCCGGTGCCTGCGGATTGTGCGGATCCACAGTGGTGAGCACCGCGCGGGCGTGCCGCTCGGCGCCGGCCACGTCACCCATCTCCAGCGCGACGAAGCCACGCAGCGTACCGGCCATCCCGGTGAGCAGCGGGTGACCGGTCCGGTGGCCGTACGCGAGCGCGTCGGTGAGCAGGTCCGCGGCGTGCTCCGGCTCGCCCAGCCCCCGGGCGACCACGCCCCGAACTACCAGCGCAAAGCCCTGCCCCCAGTCGTCCGAGGCGGCGGCGAAGTCCCGGTACGCCCGCCGGGCCTCCCGGTCGGCGTCGACCAGCTCGCCCAGCTCGGCGTTGGCGTACGCGTCGACCGCCCGCAGGGTGCCCACCGCCCACGCCTCACCGACCCGTTCACCGAACGGCAGGAAGACCCGGGCCAGCCGGCGCGCCTCCCGCAACCGACCGGCTAGCAGCCGGGCGAAGGCGGTGGTGCCGCGCAGCCACGCCCGGCCGTACGGGTCCTTCAGTTCGGCGAAGAGCCGGGCGGCCCGGCCGAGCACCGCGTCCGTACCGGCGAAGTCGCCGCGGGTGGTGGTCACCCAGGCGAGGTTCTGCAACGACCACGCCTGCCCCCGGCGGTCCCCCGCGCCCAGACTCACCTGGTACGCCGCCGCCAGCCGGCTGCTCGCCTGCCCCAGCCGGCCGACCAGGAAGTCGTTCATGCCCAGCCGGCGCATCGCCGACGCACGCAGGGTGGGCAGGTCGGCGTCGCCGGCCACCTGAAGCGCCTCCCGCCAGCAGGACTCGGCCCGGCGTAGATCACCCATCACCTGCTGGGCCTGCCCGGCGAGCAGCAGGGCGCTGGCCCGCGTCGCCGGATCTCCCACGTTCGCGGCGATCTTCTCGGCCGAGGCCAGCGCGTCGGTGGCCCGACCGACCTGGAGCAGTGCCCGGGCGTGTGCCACCCGGTCGACCGCGGGAATTCCGTCACGGGCCAGTTCGACGGCGCGTTCGGCGTACTCGACGGCCAGTGCCGGCTCTCCCGCTTGCAGGGCCCGTCGGGTGGCCCGGCCGAGCGCCGCCACGCCCAGCGGCGCGACCGCCCGGGCTGGCGCGTCCGGACGCAGCGTGACCGCGTCGGCCAGCGCGGTGGCCCGCTCGACGTGCTCGGCCACGAAGTCGTCCCGGGCCGCCTCCGGGAAGCCGCCCGGTCCGGTCCCGATGCCGCTCGGACTGGCGGCCTCGGTCACCGGAGCCGCCCAGCGGGCCAGCGCGGCGTGCCGTTCCGCCAGCTCCGCCTTGCTGATCCCGGAGTACGCGGCCTCCCGCATCAGCGGGGTGGCGAAGGCGTACCCGCTGCGGGTGCGGTGCAGCATCCGGCGTTGCAGCAGTTCCTCCACGGCCCGTTCCAGCTCGACGGCGGCGACGGCGGCCGGACGGCCGTCGCTGGCGGTGCACTGCTCACGCAGCGCCTCCAGCGCACCGTCGGGCACGGTGTCGCCGACCACCGCGGCGTCCCGCAGCACGGAGCGAGCCTCCGCCGGCAGGGCGTCGATCCGGGCGGCGAGCACCGCCGCGAGGTCCCGGGAAAGCAGTCGGCTGCCCAGTGAGCCCGGTGCCAGCCGCCAGGTGTTGCGGGTCCCGGCGATGAGCGCCCCGCGCTCCATCAGCAGGGTGACCAGCTCTGCCAGGTAGAACGGGTTGCCCTGGGCGGTGGCGAGCAACCGGTCGGCGTCGGCCTGGGGCAGCCGCCCACCGCCGAGGTAGCTGGTCAGCAGCCGGGCCGCGTCGGCGCCACGCAGCGGCGGCAGCGGCTGCACCTCGGCGTCGGACACCCGGGCCAGCGTGCCGGCGGTACGGACCAGTTCGGGCCGCCCGAGCAGCAACACCAGCACCGGACCGGCGAGCCGGGACAGCGTGACCTCCAACGCGCCGATGGTCTCCGCGGTGGCGTCGTGCAGATCGTCCACGATCATCACCAGCGGCGCCTCCTCGGCGAGCGCACTGAGCAGGTCGGCCACCGCGTTGGGCACCGCGTCGACGTCGGCCGGCGTCTGTACGGTGCTCCACTCGCCCTGGTCCGTCGGGCCACCGGCGGGGAGTTCCGCGTACCCGAGCAGCGCCAGCAGCTGGTCGGTGGCGACCGGGGCCGGCTCCGTCCGGACCCGGTTGAGCCGTTGCCCGAGCCGACGCAGCCGCTCCTCCACAGCGGCCCGGGTGACCGCGGTCGCGGCGTCGTCCGGCAACCCCGTCGCGGCGCGCACCAGGTCGGCGAGGGGTGCCAGTCGACGCCGCTCGCCGAACGCCGCACAGCGCACCGAGAGCACCCGGGCGCCGGTGTGCGCGGCGTACCGGCCGGCACCGACGTCGTAACCGGCGGCGAGGCGTTCCACCTCGGCGGCGAACCGGGACTTGCCGATGCCCGCCTCGGCCGTCATCAGCAGCACCCGGGGCTCGGTACGGTCGATCACCTCGGCGAGTCGGCCCGCCACCCGACCGATTTCGGTCTCCCGGCCCACGAACGGCGCCTCGTCGCCCAGACCCGAGCGGGTGCCGGGCGCGTCCAGCAGACCGAGCAGCTCGTACGCCTCGACCGGCTCGCGCTTGCCCTTGAGCCGCAGCGGTCGCAGCGCCCGCCAACTCGCGACGTGCCGGGTCGCCGCGGCGGTACGCCCACCGGCGTAGACCGCACCGACGGCGGCGGCGTCGGCCAGCCGGGCGGCGGTGTTCACCGTGTCGCCGATGACGGTGTACTCGATGGCGGCCTGGATGCCGGCGATCACGTCACCCGTGTTGAGCCCCACCCGCAGTCCCACCGGCGCGCCGCCGCCCCGCTCGTCGTCGAGCACCCGGCGCACCGCCCGCTGCATCGACAACGCGGCGCGTACCGCCCGCTCGGCGTCGTCCTCGTGCGCCACGGGAGCGCCGAAGACCGCCATGATCCCGTCACCGGTCAGCTTGTCGACGTGCCCGCCGAAGGTCTTGACCGCCCCGGCCAGCGCGGCCAGCACCCGGTCGGTGACCGCGCCGACGCGTTCCGGGTCGAGATCCTCCGACCAGGAGGTGAAGTCGGACAGGTCGCCGAAGAGCACGGTCACCACCCGGCGCTCGGCAGCGGGCAGGGTCGCGGCGGCCGGCAGCGCGGCGCCGCAGTTGTGGCAGAACCGGGCGCCGGGCACGGCGACGGTTCCGCACACCGGGCAGGTCACGCTGGATCCAACCTCGCGTCGCCGCCGTCGGATTCCCGGCCCAGGTATTCGAGTTGGGCGCGCACCGACCATTCCGCCGCCCACCACAGCGACCGGTCGACGTCCGCGTACACCACCGCGACCACCTCGGCCGCGGTCCGCGCACCGGCGTCCAGCGCCGCCCGGACCTGGTCGAGGCGGGCGCGACGGTGGGCGAGGTAGAAGTTGGCGGCGGCGCCGCAGTCGGCCAGCGCCGGGCCGTGCCCGGGCAACGCCGGTGTTCCCCGGTACGCCGAGAGCAGCTGAAGGCTGGCCAGGTAGTCGCCGAGATGCCCGTCCGGGTGCGCGACGACGGTGGTGCCCCGGCCGAGGATCGTGTCACCGGTGAGCACCACCCGCTGGCCGTTCCGCTCGGCCAGGAAACAGACCGAGTCGGCGGTGTGCCCGGGGGTGGCGAGCAGGCGGATCTCCAGGCCGAAACCGCTCAGGTCCGGCCCCGCGCCGGCCAGCGGCGCACCGCCGATGGTGTGCGCCGGGTCGGCGGCGAGGACGGCGACTCCATCGAGCAGGTCGTGCAGGCGGGTCGAGCCCTCGGTGTGATCCGGGTGGCCGTGGGTGATCAGCACCAGCCCGATCGGCCCCTGCGCGACGATCGCCGCGAGGTGCGCCTCGTCCGCCGGCCCCGGATCGACCACCACGGCCGGCTCGCCGGGTCCGGCCCGCAGCAGCCAGGTGTTGGTGCCGTCCAGCGTCATCGGCCCCGGGTTGGGTGCCCGCAGCAGCGCCGCCCAGTCCGGCAGTTCGCTGGCGAGGGCGGTCGCCGCCCCCGTCACATGCCCTCCCATGGCTGCGATCGTACGACTCCACGAACGCACCCCCGCGATCTTGCAGCTCCGGTCCCCGATTCGTCCTCGTTAGAGGCCTTCGTCCGGGCGGAACTGCAAGATCGCGGCAAGTCAGGAGACCTCGACGATGACCTCGACCTCCACCGGCGCGTCCAGCGGTAGTTCCGCGACACCGACGGCCGACCGGGCGTGCCGTCCCGCCTCGCCGAAGACGGTGCCGAACAGGTCCGACGCGCCGTTGATGACGCCCGGCTGCCCGGTGAAGCCGGCGGCGCTGGCCACGAAGCCGGTCAGCTTCACGACCTTGACCACGTTCTCCAGACCGACCAGCGAGTCGATCGCGGCGAGCCCGTTGAGTGCGCAGCGCTGGGCCAACTGCTTGGCCTGCTCGGCGGAGACGCCGGCGCCGACCTTGCCGGTGGCCAGCAGCTTGCCTTCGGCCATCGGCAGTTGCCCGGAGACGTACACGTGCTGCCCGGACTGCACCGCCGGCAGGTAGCTCGCCACCGGCGGCACCACCTCCGGCAGTTCCAGACCGAGTTCCGCCAGCCTGGCGTGGGGTCCGTTGGTCACGGCACTCATACCTTCGGGCGCTTCAGGTAGGCGACCAGTTGCTCCGGGTTCGGCCCGGGCACGACGGAGACGAGTTCCCAGCCGTCCTCACCCCAGTTGTCGAGGATCTGCTTGGTCGCGTGGACCAGCAGCGGGACGGTGGCATATTCCCACTTCTGCATTGGTGGAGGGCTCCCTCGGTGGCATGGACGCTTCGGTACACAGCCTACGGTCCGCCGGCCGGCCCGGACGCGGGACGCTGTTCAGCATCGGGCCACTGCTCGGGAACGGCCCGTTGCTCGGGTGCCGGCGACAGTTCGCCGCAGGGCCCGGGATGCTCGTAAGGCTGGGGGCAGCGCGTACGGTCCGGCAGCAGCAGGTCGCAGAAGACCCGGTGTCGGTTGTTCTGGTCGTCGGCGGTCGACACCTCGGTCTCGCCGGCGTCGAGTTCGAGCAGGAAGTTCAGCGAGGTCGCCAGCCGGCCGGCCAACGCGGTGGCGGCGGCCAGATCGGTCACCCGAATGGGCAGGTGGATGACGTACCCGGGGCCGTCCTCCTCCCGCCCGCTGGTCGGCTCGGCACTCGTGACCGGTTCGACGGGACGCCGATACGACCGCTCGTTGACCGGCAGCCGGCCGGAGGAGTCTCCGCCAGCCGTCCGGCTGCCCCGCCACAGCCCGCCGGGGAACTGGGCTCGGGGGGTGTTGTCCGTGTCGCGCATGCACTGCCTCCGGGCGTCGTACCTGGTCACGGCGTCGCCCACCGGTCCGGGACCCATCCGTCCGGCCCGGGCCGGGGCGTGCCGGAGCGACCGTAGGACCGGAGCAGCGGTCCCATCAACAGGACGCGCGCGCCCGATTGCGTTAGGTCACATTTGCGACACCCGACCAGCGGAAAGTTGATCGCGATCGCCGTACCGGACAGACCGGGCTCTCCGCAGCGGGACCGCGGACCGCTACCCTTCCCGTCTGGACGGGCGCCCGGCCCGGCCACCCGATCCCACGCGCACCGCCTCGACGCGGTGCTGCGCCGCACCCGGGGGGACCGATGACCCAGCCACCCGCCGGCGGCCCGACCGGCCCCGCCGATCTCCCGCCGGCCGGCTCACCGGCTCAGCCCCCGCCACCGGCCACCGGCCACGGTGCGCCGCCCGAGGGCGGATATCGGCGGCAACATTCGCCGGCCGGACCGTCGCGTAAGCGGGGGCCACTGCTGGCCTCGCTCACGCTGGCCGTGGTGCTGCTGCTCTGCACCGGGGGCGGGGTGGCCGCCTTCCTCACCCTGCGCAACACCGAGTCGGGCGAGGGCGCACCCGATCCGTCGGTGGCGGTCGACGACTTCCTGACCGCGATCTACCAGGACCAGGACGCCGCCAAGGCGGCGGATCTGGTCTGCACCGCCGCACGCGACCAGGACAAGATCCGGGCCAAGGTGTCCGAGGTCGAGGAGTATGTCGCGACCTACCAGAATCCCCGGTTTCGCTGGGACACCCCGACCGTGGACAACGAGACCGGCGACCGGGCGACGGTCACCACCACGGTGACCGTCACCACCGCCGACGAGAAGATCGCCGATCAGGATCTGCGCTTCACGGTGATCCGTAAGACCGGCTGGTGGGTCTGCGAGGTCGCCTGAGCACGCCGGATGGATAGGCTCGACGGGTGGGAGCAGCGCAGCGACCGACGGACCGGGCCGGCATCGACTGGCCCGCGCGCCTGCACGTGGTGACCGGCAAGGGTGGCACGGGCAAGACCAGCGTGGCCGCCGCGCTGGCCCTTGGCCTGGCCGCAGGTGGTCGACGCACCTTGCTGGTCGAGGTGGAGGGGCGGCAGGGCATCGCCCAGCTCTTCGGCACCGAACCGCTGCCGTACGCCGAGCGACACCTGGCCGACGCCCCCGGCGGCGGCGAGGTGTCGGCGCTCGCGGTCGACGCCGAGGAGGCCCTGCTCGAATACCTCGACATGTTCTACAAGCTCGGCGCGGCCGGCCGGGCGCTGCGCAAGTTCGGCGCGATCGACTTCGCCACCACCATCGCTCCCGGTCTGCGCGACGTGCTGCTCACCGGCAAGGTCAAGGAGGCCACCACCCGCACCGTCGACCAGCGGCGGGTGTACGACGCGGTGGTGCTGGACGCGCCACCCACCGGCCGGATCGGGCGCTTTCTGAACGTCACCGCCGAGACCGCCCGGCTGGCCAAGATGGGGCCGATCAAGACGCAGAGCGACGGAGTCTCCGCGTTGCTGCGCTCCCCGATGACCGCCGTGCACGTGGTGACGCTGCTGGAGGAGATGCCGGTGCAGGAGACGGTCGACGCGATC
Organism: Micromonospora sp. ATLC16; assembly: GCF_057196645.1. Lineage (NCBI taxonomy): Bacteria > Bacillati > Actinomycetota > Actinomycetes > Micromonosporales > Micromonosporaceae > Micromonospora > Micromonospora sp. ATLC16. The sequence goes on along the minus strand of NZ_JBXUOW010000020.1, from coordinate 31,212 downwards.
GCCGAACTGACCTCGCTCGGATTCGGCGTGGGGCGGGTGATCGTCAACGGGACCAGCGCGCCGCTGCCGACCGGACGATTGGTCTCCGAGGCGGAACTGACGCGGGGACTGCGCGCGGCCGGGCTGACCGCCAGCGCGGGGATCGTCAGCGGCCTGCACCACGAGGCGCGGGACCTGATGATCCGCCGGGAGTTGGAGGATTCACTCCGCACCGATCTGGTGGACCTCGGCGTGCCCCTGGTCGAACTACCGCTGCTGCCCGACGGGGTGGACCGCGCCGGCCTGGAGGTGCTCGCCGCCACGCTCGTCCAGGGCGATTGACTCACACCTCACCTCGGCCTGGCGCGCGGAGCCGGTCAGCCCGATACGCTCGATTGGTGCCTCCCGACAACGCCGCGCCGCCGCTGGACGTCGACCGGATCCTGGCCGATCCGGGAGTCCGGATCGTGGTCTGCTGCGGTGCGGGCGGGGTGGGAAAGACGACCACGGCCGCCGCGCTCGCGCTGCGCGCCGCCGAACAGCACGGCCGCCGCACGGTGGTGCTCACCATCGATCCGGCGCGGCGACTGGCGCAGTCCCTCGGCCTGACCGAGCTGGACAACACACCCCGGCAGGTCAAGGGGATCGACGTCGAGGGCAGCGGCGGCGAACTGCACGCCATGATGCTCGACATGAAGCGCACCTTCGACGACGTGGTGCTGGCGCACACCGACCCGGCGAAGGCGGCGGAGATCTTCGCCAACCCCTTCTACCAGGCCATGAGTTCCACCTTCGCCGGCACGCAGGAGTACATGGCGATGGAGAAGCTCGGCCAGTTGCACGCCCGGGGCGAGTGGGACCTGATCGTGGTGGACACTCCCCCGTCGCGCTCGGCGCTGGACTTCCTCGACGCACCGGCCCGGCTGTCGCGGTTTCTCGACGGGCGCATGCTCCGGCTGCTGCTCGCTCCGGCACGCAGCGGCGGTCGCAGCATGTTCAGCCTCGTCACCGCCTCCTTCGGGATGTTCTCCCGGGTGGTGCAGAAGGTGATCGGCACCCAGTTGCTGACGGACCTGTCCGGCTTCGTCGCCGCGCTCGACTCGATGTTCGGCGGATTTCGGCAGCGCGCCGAGCAGACGTACCGCATCCTGCAGGCGCGGGAGACGGCGTTCCTGCTGGTCGCGGCGCCGGAGCCGGACGCGGTCCGGGAGGCCGCCTACTTCGCCGGTCGGCTGGGCGCGGAGCAGATGCCGCTCGCCGGCCTGGTACTCAACCGGGTGCACCAGCCGACGGCGACCGAGCTGGGCGCTGCGGAGAGCCGCGCCGCCGCCGACCGCCTGGCCGCGGCCGGTGGCCATGAGGGCACCGTCCAGGTGTTGCGGGCGCACGCCGCCCTGGCCGAGCAGGCGGTACGGGAACAGCAGGTCGCAGCGCGATTCACCGAGGCGTTTCCCCAGGTGCCGGCCGTGTCGGTGACGGCGCAGCCCGCCGACGTGCACGACGTCGACGGGCTACGGACGATCGCGGCGGCGATCAGCCGCCCCTGACCGACGGTCGGAGCGGCGGGAAGCCGCAGCCGACCGTGCCGGTGGTTCAGTTGCCGGTCGCGGCCAGGATCTTGTCCTTGCCGGCCTTGTCCTTGGCGTTCTTCTTCATCGCCGCCTCGAACATCTTGCGCCAGCTGGTGACCTGGGGATGGCGACGCAACAACGCGCGACGTTCCCGTTCGGTCATGCCACCCCACACGCCGAACTCGATCCGGTTGTCCAGCGCGTCGGCCAGGCATTCGTACCGGACTGGGCAGCTCCGGCAGATCCGCTTGGCCACGTTCTGTTCGGCGCCCTGTACGAACAACGCGTCCGGGTCCCCGTTCTGACACGCCGCCAACGACGGCCAGTCAGTGATCATGCCCATCTGTACACGTCCCCCCTTGCTGTACTACCGACGCCGTCGCGGGCCAGCCGGCAATCCCCCCGGGTCGTCCGGCACGCCTTACCCCGAGGCGGCACAGACGACATGTGGCTCTGTCGCCGCCTACATCATGCTCTGTAGTCACACGATTACGCAACGTTGTCGGCAAAATCCATCATTCCGGACACTCCCGGCTTCTCGGGCCTGGGATCGCCGCTTACCCCACCGAGGTCGCCGAAAACGCTGCGAGCGACCTCCATGGGGAGGAAACTCGGCTCGAATCCACGCAACCGGACACCCGGTGCCACGCGTCTAGCACAACGAGGACGGCGCGCGCAGGAAATGGGGAAAAGACGCCCCAGCGCCCCTCGTTACCTGTTCGCGTACCCTGTCGAGGTGACCTGGATGCGGAAACGTGACCACAACATTCTGACCAACGCCGCATCGCTGCTCATCTGTGGGCTGTTGGCCGGCGTGGTGGTCGCCGCTGCGGCTTTCCCCGCGGTAGCGATGTCGGGCCTGGCCGCGAAGGCCGGCGCGGAGACCTTCGGTGCGCTACCGAAGGAGCTCACCGTGGCCCGCGCACCACAGATCAGCTACCTGCTCGCCTCCGACGCCAAGACACCGCTGGCCACCATGTACGACGAGAACCGGCGGGACGTGGAGTTCGCCGATATCTCGGAGAACATGCGCAACGCGATCGTCGCCGCCGAGGACCACGACTTCTACAACCACAACGGGGTCGACCTCAACGGGGTGGCCCGGGCCTTCGTGAACAACAGCCAGGCCGGCGCCGACCGGCAGGGCGCCTCGACGTTGACCATGCAGTTCGTCCGGATGGGCATCGCGTACTCGGCCACCCACCCGGCCGACGTGATCGCGGCGACCGAGGACACCAGCGCCCGCAAGCTGCGCGAGATGCGATACGCCCTCCAGCTCGACAAGGAGATGTCGAAGGACGAGATCCTGGAGCGCTACCTCAACCTCGCCGCCTTCGGCAACGGCGCGTACGGCGTCTACGCCGCCAGCCAGGTCTACTTCAACAAGCCGCCGAAGAAACTGGAGATCGAAGAGGCGGCCATGCTCGCCGGCCTGGTGAAGGCTCCCACCTCGTTCGACCCGACCACCAAGGACGGTTACCCGCACGCGGTCGACCGGCGCAACTACGTGATCGACAACATGGTCAAGACCGGGGCGATCACCCAGCAGCAGGCCGACAAGGCCAAGGCCGTCAAGCTGGTGGTCAAGGGCAAGCGGGCACCCAACGGCTGCGTCGCCACCAACAAGAACGCCTGGGGCTTTTTCTGCGACTACTTCTACCGCTGGTGGATGTCTCAGGAGACGTTCGGGTCGACCTCGTACGACCGGGAGCGGCGGCTCAAGAGCGGCGGCTACACCATCATCACGACCCTGGACAAGCAGGCCCAGACCGGCGCCGACAAGGCGGTGCGCAAGGCGAAGCCGGTGACCGCCAAGGAGACCGCCATGCTCGCGGTGGTCGAGCCCGGCACCGGCCGGGTCCGGGCGCTGTCGGTCAACCGGAACTTCAAGCTCGACAACCCCGACAAGCCCAAGAACAAGCCGCACAGCGACCCGAAGCAGCGCAAGAAGGGCAAGCGGGGCAACTATCCGAACACCGTCAACCCGCTGCTCACCGGCGGCGACGGCATCACCGGCTACCAGGCCGGCTCGACCTTCAAGATCTTCACCATCGTGGCCGCGCTGGAGAAGGGCATCCCGCTCAGCTACACCTTCAACGCGCCGCAGCAGTTCAAGTCCGAGTACATCATCGACAAGCGCAGTCCCGCCGCCTGTGAGGGAACGGACCTCTACTGCCCGACGAACTCCGGCGAGAAGGCCGGCGGCGTGCAGAGCATGTGGAGCGCCTTCTCCGCCTCGATCAACACGTACTTCGTCCCGTTGCAGCAGCAGGTCGGCGCGGAGAACGTGGTGGACGTGGCCAAGCGCCTCGGCATCCAGTTCCGGCAGAGCAAGGACGCGGAGTTCGCCAGCAGCAAGGAGGCCGCGCACCAGTGGGGCGCGTTCACCCTGGGCGTCTCGCAGGTGACTCCGCTGGATCTGGCCAACGCGTACGCCACCCTGGCCGCCGACGGCAAGTACTGCGAGCCGATCCCGGTGCAGGAGATCCGGGACCTGGACGGCAACAAGCTGGACGTGGCCAACCCGCGCTGCGAGAAGCGGGTCAGCACCGAGGTGGCCCGCGCCGCGGTGGACGCGGCCCGGTGCCCGGTCGGCGACAACTCCTCCACCAGCAAGTGCGGTGGCCGCCGGACCGCGGCCCAGACCAAGGGCATCGTCGACGCCCCGGTGGCCGGCAAGTCCGGCACCACCGACTCCGAGAAGAGCGCCGCCCTGGTCGCGATGACCAAGCAGTACGCGGTGGCCGGCATCATGGCCGACCCGGACTGGCCGCAGACCAACGTGAAGATGAAGCACAACGAGCCCGACGGCATCAACCCGCCGGTCTGGGAGACCCTGCGCGACGCTATGAAGGGCAAGAAGCGAATCAACTTCGATGCGCCCGGCAAGAAGATCTCCGTCGGTGACCAGCGCACCATCCCCGGCGTCGGCTGCCTGAACGTAGACCGGGCCAAGTCCCGTATCTCCGGCGCCGGCTTCGAGCCGGTCGTGTCCAGCAGCCGGATCACCTCCGACTGCCCCGCCGGCACCGCCGCCGGCACCAGCCCCAGCGGGCGCACCATCAAGGGCGGCATCGTGACGATCATGATCAGCGCCGGTAAGCCCCGCAACGGCGGCGGTAACGACCGACGGGCAAACGACTCACCCTCCAGGCCGCCCAACAACCCCGGCCGCCCGCCGGACCGCCCCGGCGGCTGACCGGCCTCGGCAACGCTCGAACGGGCGGGCACCCCGAACCGGGGGTGCCCGCCCGTTCCCGTTCACCTCAACGCCGTGGTCAGCGGAGTCAGCGGCAGAGGACGATTCAGAGGCCCAGCTGGCGGCGTACCTCGGCGGCCACCCGACCCCCCTCGGCCTGGCCGGCCACCGCGGCCTGGGCCGCCTTCATCGCCGGACCCATCTGGGCCTTGCCGGTGAAGCCGCCCGCGGCGAGCGCCTGCGTCACCACCTCGGTCAACTCGGCGTCGGAGAGCTGCTTCGGCAGGTAGCGGTCCAACACCTCACCCTCGGCGCTCTCTCGCGCGGCCTGCTCGGTGCGGCCCGCGTCGGCGAAGGCGGTGGCGGCCTCGCGGCGCTTCTTGGCCTCCTTGGTCAGCACGGCCACCACCTCGTCGTCGCTGAGCTCCCGCTTGGCCTTGCCGGAGACCTCGGCGGTGCCCACGGCCGCCAGGGCCATCCGCAGGGTGGAGGTGGTCAGCTCGTCGCGGGCCTTCAGGGCGGCGCGCATGTCGACGGTGAGGCGGTCCTTCAGCGTGCTCATGGACGGTCAAACTACCCTGATCGGCATGCGAAAGCGCACACTATTCCGGCTCGCGACCGCAACCGTCGCGACGGGTGCCGCCGCCCTGGCGTACGCCTCCCTCGTCGAGCGCAACATGTTCACCCTCCGCCGCTTCGACGTGCCGGTGCTGCCGACCGGCACCGAGCCGCTGCGCGTGCTGCACCTGTCGGACCTGCACATGACTCCCAACCAGGTACGCAAGCAGCAGTGGGTCGCCTCGCTGGCCGCCCTCGATCCCGACCTGGTGGTGGTGACCGGCGACAACATGGCGCACCCGGATGCGGTGCCGGGGGTGCTGCGAGCGCTCCAACCCCTGCTCGACTACCCGGGCGCGTTCGTGTTCGGCTCGAACGACTACACCGGTCCGGTCTGGAAGAACCCGTTCACCTACTTCCTGCCCGACCGGGAGTACACCGAGGGCGTCGAGCTACCCTCCGAGGAACTGCGTGACGTGCTCGTCGGGGCCGGGTGGGTCGACCTGAACAACCGGCGGACCACGGTGAAGGCCGGCGGCCGGGCGATCGACATGGCCGGGGTGGACGACCCCCACGTCGAGCGGGACGACTACCCCTCGGTTGCCGGGCCGATCTCCACCGACGTCGACCTCTCCATCGCGCTCACCCACTCGCCCGAGCCCGCGCTGCTCGACGAGATGGCCGCTGACGGCTTCGGCCTGCTGCTCGCCGGGCACACCCATGGTGGCCAGGTGTGCGTGCCCGGGGTAGGGGCGTTGGTGACCAACTGCGGGCTGCCCCGGTCGATGGCGAAGGGCCTGCACCGCTGGCCCGGATCGGACTCCTGGCTGCACGTCTCCGCCGGACTCGGCACCCATCCGACCGCCCCCGTACGGTTCGCCTGCCCTCCGGAGGCCAGCCTGCTCACGCTGATCCCGCGCTGACCACCCGCGCCCGGGTACCGACTTTGTGCCCCGGGACGGGTGGGCTACTATTTGTCGGCACGCCTCGGGGTGTGGCGCAGCTTGGTAGCGCGCTTCGTTCGGGACGAAGAGGTCGTCGGTTCGAATCCGGCCACCCCGACCAGGTGAGGGGCACATCCAGTCACTGGATGTGCCCCACTTTGTGGTGTGCCAAATCTTTTGTGGTGTGCCAGTTGCCGCCGGGGTTGTTGACCGGGAGGTCCGTCGCGGGCCCGCCCTGGACCGGGAAGCGGCTCGGGTGGGCGCACGGTGAGCAGGAGATGACGCCCGGCTCCGATAGTGCCTGGACCCGGTCCGCTCTTACCGACCGCGCAACGACGCGGCACCCTCGCCGAAACAAACGATCGACACGCTGGCAGCGCTTCCGTTTGTTGATCAACCTGAGGAACCCGGTGCTGTTCACACATCTTCCCGGGCGGCGCCTGGTCGCGCTGCTCACCGCCGCGGCGGTGCTCGCCTCGTTGCCCGCCCCGGCTTCGGCCGCGCCCGCCGATCCCCCGTACACCTCCGTGTCACCGGTCGCGCCAGTTGCTTCCGCATCCACGTTCACCGTCACGCTGATCACGGGTGAGAAGGTCACCGTGACCCGAACAGCTGACGGGAGGTTGAGCCCCGAGGTCCGGGATGCGGCCGGGCGGTTGACCGGGTACACCTCGCAGACGAGAGGGGAGGACACCTACGTCTACCCGCACGGCGCACTACCGTATGTGTCCGCCGGGCTGCTCGACGACCAGCTGTTCAACATCACCGAGTTGCTGGCGGACGGCTACGACGACGCGAACCGGGACCGGATCCCGCTGATCGTCACCTACACCGACGCCGCGGCGGCTTCGCGCAGGGCGGTGGCACCCGAGGGCGCCCACGCCGTCCGGGCACTGGACAGCATCCAGGGCGCCGCGCTGGACGCGGACCGCTCCGGCGCCTTCTGGTCCTCGATCACCGGAGGCGGAGGGGTCGCCGCGCGTTCCACCGGCCGGCAGCTCGCACTCGCAGGCGGTATCGCCAAGGTGTGGCTGGACGGCAAGGTCGAGGCCACGCTCGCCGACAGCACCGCGCAGATCGGCGCCCCGGAGGTGTGGGAGTCCGGGAACACCGGCGAGGGTGCCGACGTCGCCGTCCTGGACACCGGCATCGACGCCGACCACCCCGACTTCGCCGGCCAGCTGGCCGCCACCGAGTCCTTCGTTCCCGGTGAGACGGTGAAGGACGTCTACGGACACGGCACGCACGTCGCCTCCACCATCGCCGGCACCGGAGCCGCCTCGGACGGCCGGGAGAGGGGTGTCGCCCCGGGCGTGCGGCTGCACGTCGGCAAGGTCCTCGCCGACAACAATTCCGGTCAGGAGTCATGGATCATCAGCGGCATGGAGTGGGCGGTCCGTGACCGGCAGGCCAAGATCGTCAACATGAGCCTCGGTGGCGATCCCACCGACGGTACCGACCCGATGAGCGTGGCCGTCAACGAGCTCAGTGAAGAGACCGGTGCCCTGTTCGTGATCTCGGCCGGAAACAGTGGTCCCTGGTCCTACACGGTCGGCTCTCCGGGCGCCGCAGACGCCGCGCTGACCGTCGGCGCCGTGGACGGCGACGACGCTCTCGCCTACTTCTCCAGTCAGGGTCCGCGCCTCGGTGACCGGGCCATCAAGCCCGACCTCACCGCACCCGGCGTCGGTATCCTGGCCGCCCGCTCGCAGTACTCCCAGGGCGAGGGGTTGTATCGGCTCGGGGACGGAACTTCGATGGCCGCCCCGCACGTCGCGGGCGCTGCCGCGCTGCTGGCTGCCCAGCATCCCGACTTCACCGGGCGGCAGCTCAAGGAAGCCTTGGTCAGCACCGCCAAGCCGACCCCTGGGATCAGCCCGTTCCAGGGCGGCAACGGCCGGGTGGACATCGCCGCGACCACGGCCGCGACTCTGTTCGCCACTGCCGGTGCCGACTTCGGCTATCCGCAGTGGCCGACGGCGCCCGAAGGCCCCGTCGGGCGAGACGTCCGCTTCACCAACATCGCCGACAGCGCCCTCACCCTCGACCTCGCCACGGCGCTCGACGGCGGTCCCGCGGACCTCGTCGTCCCGTCGGCCCGGCAGGTCACCGTTCCGGCGCACGGCAGTGCCACGGTGACCCTGACCACGAACTTCGACCGCGTGCCGGCCGACCGTCTGATCTCGGGCTTCCTGACCGCGTCCGACTCCGCCGGGAAGGTCCGCGCCCGCACCTCGATCGCCGTCGGCAAGGAAGGGGCGCGCCACAAGCTGACCTTGCAGGCCAAGGACCGTAGCGGCCGGCCGATCCGCGGCGACCTGATCGTGCTGGACAAGGACGGCGCCGCGCTGCCGGCGTATCAGATCGACGAGAGCGGCACCCTGGACCTGCGGCTGCCCTCGGGCACGTACTCGGCGTGGCTCACCACCGACGTGGAGGGCGTCAACGGGCCGCACTCGCGGGGATTCGCGCTGCTCCCGGTACCCGAGATCACCCTCGACCGGGACCGCACGGTCGTCTTCGACGCCACCAGAGCCCGCCGCACCACCGTGACCACTCCACAGCCATCCACCCTGGACGATTCCCGCTTCGAGCTGTTCCGCGAACTCAAAGGTAACCCCTGGGTCTCCGCGTGGTACGCGGGCCCCGAGTACGACAGCGTCTGGATCCTGCCCAGCGACCGCAAGGTGACGACGGGTGCCTTCGCTGTCGGCACCCGCTGGCGCATGACCCAGCCCGCACTGACGGTCTCGGCCGGCCACCGCGCCTACGAAGACCTGAGGGTGCAGCGCGCCGAGACGCCCCTGCCGCGCGGAAAGCACCGCCTCGACACGGTGTTCGCCAGCACCGGCGACAGCGCCGGGTACGCCTCGGTCGATGCCCGGGGCAAGGCCGTCGTCGTACGCCGCAGCGACACCGTGTCACTGGAGGAACAGGCCGCCGCGGCCGCGTCCGCCGGAGCCCGCCTCCTGCTCGTGGTCAATGACGGCACCGGGCGGCTCGACCCGTGGCCCAGCTTCTGGTGGGATCCGCGTGACGCACCGCCGGTGACCGTCGCCACCCTCACCCGGGACGAGGGCGAGCGGTTGATCGCCCGCCTCGGGCACGAGCGGCGGGTCCGGCTCGACATCACCTCCCAGCCGGACACCGAGTACATCTACGACCTGGTCCACGACTACATCGATGCCGTGCCGACCGACCTCACCCACCGGGTCACCCGACGCGACCTGGCCCGGGTCGACATGTCCTTCCGCAACTGGCGCCCGGGCCGGTCGCTCGAAACGCGCGCCGGCCTGACCCCGTCGGGGACGCCGAGCGCGCTCGACTTCGTCGAGGTTCCGGCGCGTGGCGAGCGCACCGACTGGGTCACCGCCGGGGAGCCGTGGACCACCGAGGTCACCATCCCCGGCGAACAGGGCCAGCGGACCGCTCCCACCGCCTACCGGGCCGGCAAGGTGCACGAGGAACGCTGGTTCGGCCCCGTGCAACGGCCCCGCCTGCTGGACCACACAAGTGTCTTCCGCGAGGACGGCGGCTTCTCCGCCTTCATCCCCGGCTGGGGCGACTCGGGCACCGCCCATCGGGGCGACACCTACGACAACTACGCCGCCGACAACGTCATCCGCTTCTACCAGGGCGATACGCTCCTCGGCGAGACCGACCGCTACCAGCGCATGCTGTCCGTCGGACTGTCGAACCCGCAGCCGCTGCCGTACCGCCTGGTGTCGGAGAACAAGCGCGACGCCTGGGCCGGGCCGTATTCCACCGCCACCCGGACCGAATGGGGCTTCACCTCCGGCGCGGTCAGCCCGGGCAGCGTGTGGAACCCCTCGCTGCTCCAGCTCGACTACACCGTCGACACCGACGTCGACGGAAAGGCGAGACGCGACGCTCGCCTCACCGTCACCGCACTGCATGTGCCAACGGCAGCCGAGGCATCCCCGGTCCGCTCGGTGACCCTTCAAGTGTCCTACGACGACGGCGCCACCTGGCACAACGCCAAGCTCCGCCGCAGCGGCGACGGCTGGCGCACGCGCCTCGACGCGCCGCGAACCGCCGGGTTCGTCACCCTACGCGCCACCGCCCGCGACGTGCGGGGCAACAGCATCGATCAACGCGTCGTCCGGGCCTTCGGCCTGCGGTGACCCATGGGGTGGGGCCCGGTGGCGGGCCCCACTGTCATCGAACGGGCGAGGGGTTTCCGGCCAGCCGGAAACCCCTCGCAGTGTCCTATCTCAGAGTGAGAATCTCATGCCTCACTGGGTGCTGCGCCTACGCAGGATCAGGGTGGCGGTACCACCGAGGGTCACCATCGCGGCGCCGATCCCGAACAGCCACCACAGCTGCGCCGGCTCGCTGCCGGTCACCGGAAGGGTGGGGACAGGACTGACCGTCGGCGGTTGGGTCGGCCCCACCGTGGGCGACGCGGTCGGCTGGGTCGGGGTCGGGGTCGGGGTCAGGGTCGGGGTAGGTGTCGGCGAGGGGCCGAGCGGACGCTCGCAGCGCGCCTCGGCGAGGATGACTGTGCCAACGGGGATGTCCAGCAGTGGCCCGCCGATGATGGTGCCGGTCAACCGGAGGGTTGCCTGCACGGCGATGGCGACGGCACCATCGTCGGTGACGGTTTCGACGCTGGTCAGCGTCGCCTCCAGCGCGGCGTCGGCCAGGCCGACAACCGTGACGCCGGCACTGGCGGTGACCCCGGGAGTGTTCGGCAGCAGGTCCACCGGTGCACCGAACAGCTCCAGCCCGACCAGGGTGGTGTCCGCCGTCTGCGCGCCGGTCTGGGGGCAGCTGACCGCCGCCGTGATCACCTCGGCATCGATCACGGGGGTCCCGAGGATCGCCAGGGCCAGGTCGGCGATCTCGGCGTTGGCCGACGATGCCGTCTCGCCTCGGGTGGCGCTCACCTCGACGACCGTGCCCGAGGCCGTCACGCCCAAGGCACCTGGGATGGTGATCGCCAGAGCGGTGTCGGTGTCCGTGCCGCCGCCGGCCGGTGCGGTCGCGCTACCGATGACCGCATTGGCCGTGATCACCGGTACGCCAGCCACGGCTGCGGACAGGTCGATCACGACGCCACGGGCGCTGGCGTCTCCGGGGGCGGCAAGCGCTGGTGTCGCGCTCGACAGCGCTACAGCGCCCGCGGTGATTGCTATCGCTCCGGTGGCAGAAATTCGCCGGATTACGCTCACGTTTTCGCCTCTACTCGATCGGACCTTCCCGACCGTCGGGAAGGCAAACTGACCTTATCGGCGATCTACCGCATAGCATCACAAATAGGACAAAACAAGGATCGTTCATCAATCCGCTATCCGACTCAGGTAGAAACAGCGGAGCTCGTATCGGTGCCTGCCGTGCCGGTGACCAGGTGCACCGGCAACGGAAATCGCCCGAGCACCTCGCGCAGCACGGCGCACTCGTCGGGACGGCCGTGGTCGGCCAGATCGCCGGTGATGACCACGCAGTCGGGCCGGGGATTCGGCGCCTGCACCCGGCCGAGCGCCCGGTGCAGGCCGGCGGCCGACTCGGCGCCGAGGACGCCGGTGGTCAGGTGCGGATCGCCGAGGTGGGCGATGAGCATCGGGCCTCCACTCGACCGGAAATCCCCACGCCATCGTCGCCGCGCGTGGCCGCACAGGCCGTGTCCACATCCTGTGGATAGCACATGTGTACGACCACGGCCGGCTCCCGGCCCCGCGTGAGTACGCTTGATCCGCGACCCGGCGCCACCGGGATCGGATCCAGCCTGGGACGACGTGCGAGTGGATCACCAGAAAGTCATCCGTGACGTCACGGTCCGCCTGCCGATGGGCTCGACCGTCGCCGAGGTCTGCGAAGCGGCCGTCGATGCCCTCGCCCGGTACACCCCTGCCACGATCGCCGTCCTGCTGCACGTGCACGGCCGGCTGCGCTGCGTCGCCGCCACCGGTTCCTGGCAGGTCTTCGCCGCCGTCGCGCCGGAAGCCGGCATCGTCGGTCGGGTCTACACCGCTGGACGCTCCGCCGTCGTCCCGAATGTCACCGCCGACGACGCGCACATCCCGGTACGCCCCGACGTCACCGCCGAGGTGTGCGTGCCGGTGCTGAACCCGGCGGGCCGGACCATCGGCGTACTCGACCTGCAGTGGACCGGGCCGGCCGACCTCGCCCCGTGGCGGCTGGTCGCCGAGCAGGTCGCCGCCCGCCTCGGCACCCGGATCTCGGCGCTCGGTGGACCGGCGGAGAGCCGCAGCGAGAAACTGCTCCGGCACGTCTCGGCGATGACCGCCGCCAGCAACGAGTGGGACCTCATGACGGCGGCGATCGCTGCGGCCCGGGACGTGTCGACCCTTGCCGCGGCCGTCCTGCTGCTCGGTGGCCGGGGCGGCCCGCGACTCGGCGCCCCGACGGTCACCCCGGGCGGGCTGGAGACCCGGATGCGTACCGAACTGGCCGAGCTGGACGCACCGACGATCGGGCGCATCATCGACCGGGCCCACCGCTACGGAGCCGGCTACACGCTCGGTGAGGCCGGCCATCCACCGACCGACGAGCATCAACCGCTGGTCCGCTCCGGCGTCAGCACCCTGGTGGCGGTGCCGTTCGGGCCACCGGAGCGGGGTGGCGTGCTGCTGGTCGCCGACGAGCGGCTCCTGCGTCCGGACCCGACCACTGTCAACCTGCTGGAGCTGCTGGCCGGGCAGGCGTGGAGCTGCCTGGAGCGGCTACGCACCCTGGAACGGCTGCGCGAGCAGGCCAGCTCCGACCCGCTGACCGGGCTGCGGCACACCGGCCCCTTCGGGCAGCGGATCGCCACCGTGACCCCGGGCCGCACCGCACTGCTGGCGATCGACGTGGACGGGTTCAAGATCGTCAACGACACGTACGGCCACCAGGCGGGCGACCGGGTGCTGATCGGACTCGCCCGGGCCTTGGAGGATGCGTTGCGCCAGGGCGACGAGTTGTACCGGATCGGCGGGGACGAGTTCGTCGCGGTGGTCGAGGTGAGTCGTCCCGAGGAGGCGGTACGCGTCGCCGAACGGCTGACCGAGGCGGCGCGCCGGGTGGGCCGCACGATCAGCGTCGGCGTAGCCCTCCCCCGCCCCGGCGAGCCACCTGAACTCGCCCTGCGCCGCGCCGACCAGGCCCTCTACGCGGTCAAACGGAAAGGCCGCGACGGCGTCCACCTCTCCGCCGCCTAGCCCCTCACCCCACCCTCCGTACCAGCAGTTGATCATGAGGTTATCGCCTCGGAGGCGCTCCCGGGCGGCAACCACCTCATGATCGACCCGAGCGGGGCAGGGGCGGGTGGGGTGGGGCGCTGTCAGGGGCGGGCGAGCTCTTTGGCGAGGAGTTCGGCGATCTGGGCGGTGTTGAGGGCGGCGCCCTTGCGGAGGTTGTCGCCGGTGACGAAGAAGTTCAACGCGCGCGGGTCGTCGACGGCGCGGCGGATCCGGCCGACCCAGGAGGGGTCGGTGCCCACCGCGTCGATCGGCATCGGGTACTCGCCGGCCGCCGGATCGTCGACCACGATCACGCCGGGCGCGTTGCGCAGCACACCACGGGCGCCCTCGGCGTCGATCTCGGTGACGAAGACGGCGTGCACCGCGACCGAGTGGCCGGTTACCACGGGTACCCGAACACAGGTCGCGGAGACCTTGAGGTCACGCAGTCCGAGGATCTTGCGCGACTCGTTGCGCATCTTCATCTCCTCGGACGACCAGCCACCGTCGGCCAGCGAGCCGGCCCAGGGGACCACGTTGAGCGCCAGCGGCGCGGGAAACGGGCCGAGGTCGTCGCCGACCGCCTGCCGCACGTCGCCGGTACGCGAGCCGAGCAGCCGGTCGCCGGCCACCTTGGACAACTGGTCGTGCAGCGCGTCCACGCCGACCTGGCCGGCTCCGGAGCCCGCCTGGTACGAGGCGAGCACCAGTTCCCGCAGCCCGTACTCGTGGTGCAGCGGGGCGACCGCGACGATCATCGCGAGCGTCGTGCAGTTGGCATTGGCGACGATGCCCCGAGGCCGGTTACGCAACTGCTCCGGATTGATCTCGGGCACCACCAGCGGAACCTCGGGATCCATCCGGAAGGCACCGGAGTTGTCCACCACGATGGCGCCGCGCCCGACCGCGATCGGCGCCCAGTGCGCGGCGACCTCGTCCGGCACGTCGAACATCGCCACGTCGACGCCGTCGAGCGCCTCCTCGGTGAGGACCTGAACGGTCAACTCCTCGCCCCGGCAGCGGACCTTCCGACCGGCGGAGCGTTCGGAGGCGAGCAGCCGGATTTCGCCCCAGACGTTGCGCCGCCCGGTGAGCAGCTCACACATCACCGTGCCGACGGCCCCCGTCGCCCCGACCACGGCCAGGGTGGGCAGCCTGGCCACCCGGGCTACCGCCCCGTCCCCGCGTACACCACGGCTTCGGTGTCGCCACCAAGGTCGAAGGCCTGGTGGATGGCGCGGACCGCCGCATCGAGGTCGGTGTCCCGGCAGACCACCGAGACCCGGATCTCCGAGGTGGAGATCATCTCTATGTTCACCCCGGCCTGGCCCAGCGCGGCGAAGAAACCGGCGGCCACCCCCGGATGCGACCGCATTCCCGCGCCGATCAGGGAGACCTTGCCGACGTGGTCGTCGTAGAGCAGGCCCTTGAATTTCAGGGTTTCCTGGATCTTGCTCAGGGCGGCCATCGCCGTCGGACCGTCGGTCTTCGGCAGGGTGAAGGAGATGTCCGTGCGACCGGTGCCCTCGGTGGAGACGTTCTGCACGATCATGTCGATGTTGATCTCAGCGCCCGCGACGGTGTCGAAGATGCTCGCGGCGGCGCCGGGCTCGTCGGGCACCCCGACGATAGTGATCTTGGCCTCGCCACGGTCGTGGGCGACCCCGGTGATCAGTGCCTGCTCCACAGAGAGCTCCTCCATCGATCCGGTGACCATGGTGCCGGTGTTTGTCGAGTATGACGAACGGACATGGATCGGCAGCCCGGCCCGCCGGGCGTACTCCACGCTACGCAGGTGCAGCACCTTGGCGCCGCAGGCGGCCAGCTCCAGCATCTCCTCGTAGGTGATCTGCCTGATGTGCCGGGCGTTGGGCACGATCCGAGGATCGGCGGTGAACACCCCGTCGACGTCGGTGTAGATCTCGCAGACGTCCGCGCGGAGCGCCGCGGCCAGCGCCACGGCGGTGGTGTCGGAACCGCCCCGCCCGAGTGTGGTGACGTCCTTGGTGTCCTGCGACACGCCCTGGAAACCGGCGACGATGACCACGGCACCCTCGTCCAGCGCGCCCTTCAGCCGCCCCGGGGTGACGTCGATGATCCGCGCCCGGCCGTGCACCGACGTGGTGATCACGCCGGCCTGGGAGCCGGTGAACGAGCGGGCTTCGTACCCCAGGTTGTGGATCGCCATGGCGAGCAGCGCCATGGAGATCCGTTCGCCGGCGGTGAGGAGCATGTCCAACTCCCGCCCGGGCGGCAACGGGCTCACCTGGTTGGCCAGGTCGAGCAGTTCGTCGGTGGTGTCACCCATCGCGGAGACCACCACGACCACGTCGTCGCCGGCCTTGCGGGCAGCGACGATGCGCTCGGCCACCCGCTTGATCCGCTCGGCGTTGGCGACGGAGGACCCGCCGTACTTCTGCACCACGAGTGCCACGACGGTGCACTCCCTCCCGGTTGCCCTGAGCGTGCCGACGCCGCCGGCACCGGGGCCGGCGGCGCGAATCGTACGACCTCAGGGTATCGGGCGGCTCTGACCGCCAGGTCAGGTGATCCCACGATCCGGCCCGCGGGCGCGGCCGGCGTGGTCTACGACACGCCGGAAAGGCCAGCCTTTCCGGGGCTGTGCCGATCCCCGCCCAACACTCAGAATGGCCGGGTGCCCGCCGCCCATCATCCGAACCGTCAGCTGACCGTCGCGCTCGTGCTCGCCGTGCCCGCACTACTCACCGCCTGCTCGTCCGACCCGCCCACCGACCCCGCACCACCGCCGACCGCCGCGCCGCGCCCGGCCGGCCCGGATGCGGCCCGGGACGAGTTGGCCGCCCTTGCCGCTGCCGCACAGGACCGGCACCTGGTCGCTCGGTACACCTTGCGGTCGGACGGGACCGCCGACCGGGTGGTCGTCTTCACCAGTGCGAACGACGGCAGTTGGCGGGTGGACGTGCCGGGCGGGGCGCTCGGCGGCACCGCGGACATCACGCTGGCCGCGATCGCCGACGGGTTGTTCCAGTGCGGGCTGCCATCCGCCGCCCGACCGGAGCCGGCGAGCTGCGTACGCCTCGGCGAACGGGACGACACGCTGCCGCGCCGACTGGATCCCCGGGTGCAGCACCCGTTCACCGACTGGCTCGACGTGCTGACCGATCGGCGCGCCCCGCTGGCGGTGTCACCGGCCATGCCACCCGCCGATGCGACCGGCAGCTGCTACTCGGTGGAGACCACGGCGGCATCGATCAACCCGCCGCTGGACGTCGGCATCTACTGTTTCGACGCCGATGGCACGCCGACGACGGTACGGGCGGCGTTCGGCACGCTGACGCTGGCCGCCCCACCCGAGCCGGCCCCGGGCACGGTGCAACTGCCCGCGCCGGTGGTCGAGGGTGAGCCGCTGGGCATGGCCGCGCCGGTGGAACCCACCACGCCCGTGGGCACAGCGCCGACAGCTACGGACGAGCGCGCGGGAACGCCCTGACGCTCAGTCCCGTTACGGGTGTTATTGCCCACATTCATCCGACCCGGACCACCTGGCAAAAACGCCCATACGGGACACTTCCTCCATGACCGACCTCACTCCGCTGCTCGCCTTCCGCTGGAGCCCCCGCTCCTTCGATCCGGTCGCGGAGTTGACGCCAGCCGAAGTGACGACCCTGCTGGAGGCGGCGCGGTGGGCACCGTCGGTCGGCAACCGCCAACCGTGGCGGTTCGCCGTCGGGCACCGCGAGGACGAGACCTTCAAGCGGATCCTGGTCAACCTGCCGGCGGGCGAGCAGCGGTGGGCCGGTCGGGCCAGTGTCCTGCTGCTCGCCGCGTACCAGCCCGCCGACAACCCGTTCGCGGCGTACGACCTGGGTCAGGCGGTGGCCCACCTGACCGTGCAGGCCACCGCACTGGGGCTGCACGTGCGTCAGGTGGCCGACCTCGACCGGCCCGGCCTGGTCGCCGACCTCGATCTGCCCTCCGACGTGCGACCGTACGTGGTGACGGCGGTCGGGCAACTCGGTGATCCGTTCAGCCTCCCGGCCGACCTGCTGCTTGACGAGACGTCGCTCCGCCACCGCCAACCATTGGCCGAACTACTTCTGAACTGCCCAAACGCTTCACGTTGAGGACGCCTTTGCGAGTCTCGTCCCAAATTCCGGACGAGCCTTCCCAGACCTGAGGTCCACCACGTAGTGTCACTCTGTCATGTGGCAGGCGTACCTTCTCCTTGGTCGCCGCGGCGAGGCCTGACGGCCGGCACCTCGTCGCGGAGTCGAACCGCGCCGCCAGCATTTCCCGGATCCCTCTCGGCCTTGCCGCCGACCTTCCACTGCTGACGTCACATGACCAGGGGAGAACTCCGCGATGGCTCACCCAGCCGGCACCACCGACATCGACTCCGATCCGTTCACGCGCCAGCGCCCGAGCCGGATGCCGTACACCCGCTACCAGCCGTACCGGGAACAGTTCCGGATCGACCTGCCCGACCGCACCTGGCCGACCCGACACGTCGAGGCCGCCCCGCGCTGGTGCGCGGTCGACCTGCGGGACGGCAACCAGGCGCTGATCGACCCGATGTCACCCGAACGCAAGCGCCGGATGTTCCAGCTCCTGGTGCAGATGGGCTACAAGGAGATCGAGGTCGGCTTCCCGTCGGCCAGCCAGACCGACTACGACTTCGTCCGGCAGCTGATCGAGCAGGACCTGATTCCCGAGGACGTCACCATCCAGGTGCTGACCCAGTGCCGGGAGCACCTGATCGACCGCACCTTCGAGTCGCTGCGCGGAGCCCGCCGGGCGATCGTGCACTTCTACAACTCGACCTCGACCCTGCAACGCCGGGTCGTGTTCGGGCTGGACCGGGACGGCATCACCGACATCGCCACCAGCGGCGCCCGACTCTGCCAGAAGTACGCCGAGATCCACACCCCGGATACCGAGATCTTGTACGAATACTCGCCGGAGTCCTACACCGGCACCGAGCTGGAGTACGCGCTGGAGGTCTGCGCAAAGGTCATCGACGTGATCGACCCCACCCCGGACCGCAAGCTGATCATCAACCTGCCGGCCACCGTCGAGATGGCCACGCCCAACGTGTACGCCGACTCGATCGAGTGGATGCACCGGCACCTGCCCCGGCGGGACAGCCTGGTGCTCAGCCTGCACCCGCACAACGACCGGGGCACCGGCGTGGCCGCCGCCGAGCTGGGCCTGCTGGCCGGGGCCGACCGGATCGAGGGCTGCCTGTTCGGCAACGGTGAGCGCACCGGCAACGTCGACCTGGTCACGCTGGGCCTGAACCTGTTCTCCCAGGGCATCGACCCGATGATCGACTTCTCGGACATCGACGAGATCAAGCGGGCCGTCGAGTACTGCAACCAACTGCCCGTGCACGAGCGCCACCCGTACGCCGGCGACCTGGTCTACACCGCATTCTCCGGTTCCCACCAGGACGCCATCAACAAGGGGTTCACCGCACTGGAGGCCGACGCGGCGGCGGCCGGGGCGCCGGTCGACGAGTTCACCTGGGCGGTGCCGTACCTGCCGATCGACCCGAAGGACCTGGGCCGCAGCTACGAGGCGGTGATCCGGGTCAACTCGCAGTCCGGCAAGGGCGGCGTCGCGTACATCATGAAGACCGAGCATCAGCTCGACCTGCCCCGCCGGCTCCAGATCGAGTTCTCCGGCGTGGTGCAGCAGGTGACCGACCACGACGGTGGTGAGGTCGATCCGGCCACCATGTGGCAGATCTTCGCCGGGCAGTACCTGCTCGACCACCAGCGCGACCCTGCCGTGGCGCTGTCCGAGTACACGATCGGTACCGCCGACGGGAAGGTCGAGATCGCCGCCCGGCTCCACACCGGCGGGCAGGATCGCTCGATCACCGCGATCGGCAACGGCCCGATCGACGCGTACGTCAACGCGCTGGGCTCGGCCGGCGTGAGCGTACGCGTGCTCGACTACCACGAGCACGCGCTCTCCTCCGGTGGGGACGCCCAGGCCGCGGCATACGTCGAGTGCGAGGTGCAGGGGCAGACGGTCTGGGGTGTCGGCATGGACGCCAACATCATCACCGCCTCCATCAAGGCGGTCACCAGCGCCGTCAACCGCGCCCGAGGCTGAGACGACACGCGGGGCCTCGCACCGGCGCGAGGCCCCGCGTCACTTCGGCGTGGAGACCGGCAACGAGTGGCAGGGCTGGGCCGGTGGCGGGCGACGGGCCGGCCGATGGACCAGCAGGGCGGCGATGAGAGCGCCGGCCACCAGCACACCGGCGCACCAGAGCAACGCGCCACGGTAGGCCGAGGTGAGTTCCGCGGGCTGTTCGTACCCGGTGCCGGTGAGCCCGACCAGCAACGGCAGGGCTGCCACCGCGAGCAGCCCGCCGACCCGCGAGGCGGCGTTGTTGAAGCCGCTGGCCACTCCCGCGAAGCGGTCGTTGACGGCGGCCAGCACCGAGGCGGTCAGCGGCGCCACGACCAGGGTCAGCCCGACTCCGAAGATCGCCACCCCGGGCAACACCTCCCGCCAGTACGATGCCCCCGGCTCGATCCCGCGCAGCATCAGCAGCCCGACGGCGGCCAGCAGCGGCCCGACGGTCAGCGGCAACCGAGGTCCGATCCTCGTCGACAACGCACCGGTGACCGGCGAACCGACCAGCAGCAGCACGGTCATCGGCAGCAACGCGAGGCCGGTGAGCAGGGCTGACCAGCCGACCACGTTCTGTAGGTACACGGCGATGAAGAAGGTGAACCCGCCGAGGGCGGCGTAGACCAGCACGGTGAAGAAGTTCAGCACCGTGAACAACCGGCTGCCGAACAGACCGGTGGGCAGCATCGCGGTCTCCCCCCGACGCCGCTCCAGGAACACGAATGCCACCGCGGCGACCACCCCGGCCACAGCCGCCACCACCACCGCCGGCGAGTCCAGGCCCCGATCCGGGGCGTCGACCAGGGCGTACGTGACACCGGCCAGGGCGAGTGCGCCGAGCAGGGCACCGGACACGTCGAACTGGCGGGTGCCCCGCTGTCGGGACGCGTTCTCGTCCCGGCTCTCGGGAACCCAGCGGAGTGTCGTCACCACGACCACCACCGCCAGCGGCACGTTCAGGAAGAAGATCCACCGCCAGGAGAGGGCGTCGATCAGCCACCCGCCGATGAACGGACCGAGCGCGGTGGAGACACCGGAGAGCCCCGACCAAGCTCCGATCGTCTTGGCTCGGTCGTCGGGATGGAAGCTCGCCTGAAGCAACGCCAGCGAGCCCGGGGTGAGCAGGGCACCTCCGGCACCCTGCAGGAACCGCGCGGCCACCAGCCAGTCGGTGCGCAGGGCGAGTCCGCAGAGGATGGAGGCGGCGGTGAACCAGACCACGCCGAGCAGGAACACCCGCCGACGCCCGAACCGGTCGCCCAATGCCCCACCGAGCAGGACGAACGCGGCGAGCGTCAGCAGGTAGCCGTTGATGGTCCACTGGAGACCCGCCACCGACGCGCCGAGATCGGCCCCGAGGTGAGGCAGCGCCACGTTGACCACGGTGCTGTCCAGGAAGACCATGCCCGAGGCGAGCACGGCTGCGGCCAGGGTGCCCCGGCCGGCGCTGCTGCGAAGGCGGAGGGCGGACGAGGATTCGGGCATGGTTACCAATCTGCCGTGCGGCATCCGTCAGACACCACGAAACGCCGAAACCCTAGCCGGGTACTGTGCGGGATCGCCGGAAGCCCGCAAGCTGGAGAGGTGTCGTCTGTGCGTACCAGATCAGGACCGCGCGTCCCGGGGGCGCTCGCGCTCATCGCGGCGCTGACCCTCGGCGCCGCTGGCTGCGTCCCGCTTGAGGAAGAGCCGGTCACGCCGCCGAGCGGCAGCGGCAACGTCAACCAGATGCTCGCGGAGCTGACCGTCGCCGAGGCGGGTTCGATGCGCGGCTACAGCCGCAGCCGCTTCCCGCACTGGCGCAAGACCGGCCAGAACTGCGACGTCCGCGACACCGTGCTGGAGCGCGACGGCGAGTCCATCGAGCACTCCGGCTGCAATGTGGTCGGTGGGCGGTGGGAGAGCGTCTACGACGGCCGCACCTTCACCGACCCCTCCGACGTGGACGTCGACCACATGGTCCCGCTGGCCAACGCCTGGCGCTCCGGCGCCGACGAATGGGACAACTCGAAGCGCGGCGACTTCGCCAACGACCTCGACCGGCCGCAGCTCTTCGCGGTTTCCGCATCCTCCAACCGGGCAAAGGGTGACCAGGACCCGTCCCAGTGGAAGCCATCAAATCGGTCATACTGGTGTCAATATGCCGGGGACTGGGTCGCGGTGAAGCACCACTGGCAGCTGACGGTGACCAGTGCCGAGCAGGCCGAGCTGGCCGACATGTTGGAGGGCTGCACATGGGAGAGCAAGCCGTGACCGGCGCCGACGGGGCACCGGCGCCCGAGCGTACGCCGGACCCGGGCGGCGAGGACGCGGCGGCGGCCACCGGCAGCCCCGGCCCGGCCACGGCCGGCATGACCGCGGACGGTGCCGCCGCAGGAGAGGTGGGGGTGCCGGGCGCCGGGATGACCGCCGACGCGGGCGGGGCCACCGGCTCGCAGAGCCGCACAGCCGACATCGTGCCGGGACCGGGCGGCGTGATGACCGACGAGGTCGGCGTGGTGACCGGCGAGCTGACCCTGCGCACCGACTTCGCCGACGGCCGGGTCAGTCTGCACGTGCAGTACAAGGACGCCGACGAGTGGTACGCGGTCACCGGCGGCAGCGCGCCGCTGGCCGACCCTTCCGGGCTGGACGCGGTACACACCATCGCCCTCGGCCTGCTGCACCGCCCCGAGGGCTGACCACCCCGCGTCGTCGGCAATGAGCCGGCGAGGGCCCCTTCCGGCAGCTCGGGCGTGCGGAAGGGACCCTCGCGGGCACGACCTACACGAAGGAGCCGGGCTCGGTGGGGGCGGAAACGACCGAGGGATCCTCACCCTCGCCCGCTGGCTTGGTGATCTCCACGCCGACCTTGTGCCGCCGCAGTTCCCCGCTGGCGATCTGCTCGGCCCAGTGGCAGGCGACCCGACTGCCGCCGATGTCCCGCAGCTCCGGCCGCTCGTCGGCGCAGCGGGTCGGCTGCGCCCACGGGCACCGGGTGTGGAAGCGGCAGCCCGACGGCGGGTTGGCCGGCGAGGGCAGATCACCGGCGATGAGGATGCGCTCCCGGCGGTCCTCCACGTCCGGGTCGGGCACCGGCACCGCCGACATCAACGCCCGGGTGTACGGGTGCAGTGGTTCGGTGTAGAGCCGGTCGCTCGGCGCCTCCTCGACCAGCGCGCCCAGATACATCACGCCGACGGTGTCCGAGATGTGCCGGACCACCGCCAGGTCGTGCGCGATCACCAGGTAGGTCAGACCGAGGTTGTCCTGAAGTTCGTCGAGCAGGTTGACCACCTGGGCCTGGATCGACACGTCGAGCGCGGAGACCGGCTCG
Organism: Micromonospora sp. ATLC16; assembly: GCF_057196645.1. Classification (NCBI taxonomy): domain Bacteria; kingdom Bacillati; phylum Actinomycetota; class Actinomycetes; order Micromonosporales; family Micromonosporaceae; genus Micromonospora; species Micromonospora sp. ATLC16. The sequence goes on along the minus strand of NZ_JBXUOW010000020.1, from coordinate 8,311 downwards.
TCCGCGACGATGAGTTCCGGCCCCAGCACCAGCGCCCGGGCGATGCCGATGCGCTGCCGCTGGCCGCCGGAGAACTCGTGCGGGTAGCGGGAGAGCGACCAACGCGGCAGCCCGACCTGGTCCAACGTCTCGACGATGATCTTACGGCGCCCGTCCCGGTCACCACCGATACCGTGCGCCTGCAGGCCCTCGGTGAGGATGGACTCGACGTTCTGCCGGGGATCGAGGCTGGACATCGGGTCCTGGAAGATCATCTGCATCCGGCGGCGCATCGTGCGCAGCTTGTTCGGTGCCAGCGTGGTCAGTTCGACCCCGTCGAAGCTGACCTCGCCCGAGGTCGGCGGGGTGAGCTGGAGCAGCGCCCGCCCGAGCGTGGACTTGCCGCAGCCCGACTCGCCGACCAGGCCGTACGTCTGGCCGCGCGTGATGCGCAGGTCAACGCCGTCGACCGCCTTGACATGGCCGACCGTACGGTCGAACAGCACGCCCCGCTTGATCGGGAAGTGCACCTTCAGGTCCCGTACCTCGACGAGGACGTCCTCTCCGGTCACGGCGTCTCCTCCTCACTCGGGGCGGCGGCCAGGCCCGGCACGGCCGGCGGGTCGTCCGGCACCGCCTGCGCGGGCACCGAACCCGGCGTGGCCTGTCCCGGTTGCGCCTCCCGGACCTCCTCGCCGCGGGTCAGGCCCGACACCGGGGCCGGGTTGACGCACCGGTAGCTGCGACCGTCGTGGGTCAACACCAGTTCCGGCGGCTCGCCGACGCAGGCGTCCACCCGTCGGTCGCAGCGCGGGGCGAAGGCGCAGCCGTCCGGCCAGGGGAGCAGGTCACGCACCGAGCCGGGAATCGGGTTCAGCCGCTCACCGCGTCCCGCGTCCAGGCGTGGCACCGAGCCGAGCAACCCCACGGTGTACGGGTGCCGGGGCTGACGGAACAGCGGACGCCGCCGCGCGGTCTCCACCACCCGACCGCCGTAGAGCACGTTGATGTTGTCGCACATGCCGGCCACCACGCCCAGATCGTGCGTGATCATCACTAGCGCGGTGCCGGAGTCCCGGACCAGATCCTTCAGCAGTTCCAGGATCTGCGCCTGGATGGTGACGTCCAGGGCCGTCGTCGGCTCGTCGGCGATCAGCAGCCGGGGCTGGCAGGCCACCGCCATGGCGATCAGGGCGCGCTGGCGCATCCCACCGGAGAGTTGGTGAGGGTACTCCTTCAGCCGCCGTTTCGGATCGGGGATGCCGACCCGGTCCAGCAGCTGCGCCGCCTCCTTCGCCGCCGCCTCGCCCCTCATCCCACGGTGCCGGGTCAGCACCTCGGTGACCTGGAGACCGATCGGCACGACCGGGTTCAGCGACGACAGCGGATCTTGGAAGATCATCGCGACGTCCCGGCCCCGGATGTCCCGCCGCGACCGGTCGTCGAGCTGGAGCAGGTCGGTGCCGTCGAAGACGGCCTTGCCGGCCACCTGGAGGCCGGGCTGCTTGGGCAGCAGACCCATGATCGCCAGCGAGGTGACCGACTTGCCGCAGCCGGACTCGCCGACCAGGCCGACCACCTCACCCGCCTCCACGGAGAAGGAGACTCCGTCCACGGCCCGTACGGTCCGCTGACCACGCCGGGCGAAGGTGACGGACAGATCTTCGACATCAAGCAGTGCCATGCCGCACCGCCCTTTCGTTTACAGCCACGCAGGTCAGATGCACGCTTCTCATGCTCGGCACGCCTACTTCCGCAGCTTCGGGTCGAGGGCCTCACGCATCGACTCACCGAGCAGGGTGAAGCCCAGCGCGGTGATGATGATGGCGACCGCCGGGTAGATGGCCAGCTCGGGCCGGATGCCCAGGTACTGCTGCGCGTCGGCGAGCATGACGCCCCACTCGGGGGTTGCCGAGTCGGGGTTGCCGAGCCCGAGGAAGGACAGTGCCGCCGCTTCGATGATCGCGGTGGCCAGGGTCAGCGTCGCCTGGACGATTACCGGGGCGAGCGAGTTGGGCAGGACGTGGGCCAGGGCGATCTTCGACTTGCGCACCCCGAGCGAGGTGGCGGCCAGGACGTAGTCGCTGTTGGACTGGGCGATCATCGAGCCACGCAGCAGCCGGGCGAAGACCGGCACCGAGACCATCCCGACCGCGATCATGACCGTGGTCAGGCTCGGTCCGAGCAGCGCGGCGATGCTGACCGCCAGCAGCAGGCTGGGCAGCGCCAGCAGCATGTCGATGAACCGCATCAGGGTGCTGTCGACCCATCGGCCCCAGCGCCCGCCGAGGCCGGCGGCGGCACCCGCGACACCGCCGATCAGCATGCCGACGGCGAGACCGATCAGGGTCGCCACCACGCCGACCAGCAGGGTCTGCCGAGCCCCGACGATCATGCGGCTGAAGACGTCCCGACCCTGGTGGTCGTAACCGAACCAGTGCTCGCTTGAGGATCCGGGGATGAGCCCCGGTTTGATGACGCCCTCCCGAATGCCCATCGTGTCCGTCGGCCCGTACGGCACCAGGAACGGGCCGATCAGCGCGACCAGAACGAAGACGGTGAGGACGACCGCGCCGATGATGGCGGCCGGGTTGCGCTGCAGCCGACGGAAGGCGTCCTGCCAGAGGCTCACCCCCCGCTCCTCGTCGCGGGCGGCCAGTTCGGCGAGTCGGTCGATCTTTTCTCGCTTCTTGTCACCGATGGTCGTCATCGGACCCTCACCCTCGGGTCGATCAGGCTGTAGGAGAGGTCCACCATCAGGTTCACCAGCACGTAGACCACGGCGATGATCATGATGAAGCCCATCAGCACCGGATAGTCGCGCTGGTTGATCGAGTCGGCGAGAAAGGCGCCGATCCCGCTGAACGCGAAGACCGTCTCGGTGAGCACCGCACCCGAGAGCAGGCCACCGGTGAGCAGACCGATCGAGGTGGCGACCGGAAGCATGGCGTTGCGCAGCACGTGCCGGCGGCGGACCACGTTCTCGGTCAGGCCCTTGGCCTCGGCGGTACGCACGAAGTCCTCATTGAGCACCTCGAGAACGCTGGCCCGGGTGATCCGCACGATGATCGCCAGCGGGATGCTGGCCAACGCCATCCCCGGCAGCACGAGATGCACGAGCGCGTCGGCGGCGGCGTCCCACTCCCGGGTCATCAGCCCGTCGAGGACGAAGAAGTTGGTGATCCGGGTGGCCCCGATGGTCGGGTCCTGCCGGCCGCTGGAGGGGAACCAGCCGAGGTTCTCCGAGAAGATCGCCTTGAGGATGTACGCCAGGAAGAAGACCGGGATGCAGATGCCGATCAGCGACCCGCCGACGGAGGCGTGGTCGAGGAACCGGCCGCGCCGGCGGGCGGCCAGGTAGCCCAGCGGGATGCCGATGCCGATCGCGATCACCATCGCGGTGATGGTCAGCTCGACGGTGCCGGGGAATCGTTGCAGGAACTCCGTCGTCACCTCGCGCTTCGTCGAGATGGACGTACCCAGGTCGAGGCGGATCATCCGGCGGACGAACCGGCCGTACTGGATCAGGATCGGCTCGTCGAGACCGAGATTGCGGCGGATCGCGGCGCGCATCTCGGGCGTGCCCCGCTCGCCGAGGATGGCGGTCTCGGGGCCTCCGGGCAGTCGCCGGAGCCAGATGAACAACAGGATGGAGAGCCCGAACAGCGTGGGTATCAACTGAAGCAGGCGTCTGACGATGAACCGGAACACGGCGGCCTCGGAAGGGGGCAAGGGATCACGGGCGGGCGCTGTGGGTCACAGCGCCCGCCCGTGGTCGGTGCGTCAGATCAGGACTTGAACTCCGCGGTGGCGAACCGCTCGTCGGTGAGCGGGCTCGCCTTGACCCCGGTCACGTCCTTGCCGAACACGATTGCCGGCGGCGAGTGCGAGATCGGCACACCGGGCAGGAAGTTCATGATGTCGGCGTTCAGCTCCTGGTAGAGCGCCGTCCGGGCCGCCTGGTCCGGAGTGGTGTCGGCCTGCCGGAACTTGTCGAACAGGGCCTTGTTGTTGAAGCCCCACTCGTCCTTCTGCCGGTCGAAGAACGTGCCGATGAAGTTGTAGCCGTCGCCGTAGTCGCCGGTCCACCCGAGGAAGTGCAGGTCGTGCTTGTCCCCGGAGGTGGTGGCGTTGAGGTAGTCCGGGCTCCACTTCAGCGGGATCGGCTCGATCTTGATGCCGGCCGCCTGGAGGTCCGCCGAGACCAGCTCGAACAGGTCCTTCGGGTTCGGCATGTAGGGCCGGGTGACCTCGGTCGGGTAGTGGAACCGCAGGGTCAGGTCCGACGCGCCGGCCTCGGCCAGCAGCGACTTGGCCTTCTCGACGTCGTACTCGTACTTGGTGACGTCGCCGTTCCAGCCCTCGACCGTGTCGGGGAAGAAGTTCACCGCGACCTGTGCGCCCGGGGGCAGCTTCGAGTCGACCAGGGCCTGACGGTTGACGGCGTGGGCGAGCGCCTGCCGGACCTTCAGGTCGGCCAGCTTCGGGTTCCCCTTCTGGTTGATGGCCAGGTAGAGGATATTGAAGGCCGGGCGGGTCAGGACGTTGAAGCCCTCGTCCTTGAGCGGCTGGACGTCGGCCGGGCCGACCAGGTCGTAGCCCTGGATGCCGCCGGAACGCAGTTCCTGCTTACGCGCGTTCTCGTCCGAGATGGTCTTGAAGATCAGGCTCTTGAGCTTGGCCTTGTCGCCCCAGTAGTCCTCGTTCCGCTCCAGGGTCAGCGTCTTGTTCGCGATGTCCCAGGTCTTGAACTTGAACGGGCCGGTGCCGGTCGGGTGCTCGGTCGCGTAGGCCGGGTACTTGATGTCGTCCGCGCTGCCCGAGACGTTGCTGGCGTCGTACTCCTGGAGCGCCTTGGGGCTGTGCATGGAGAAGGACGGCAGCATCAGGGCGGCCGGGATCTTGCTGGAGACCCGGCTGAAGGTCAGCGCGACCGTGCTGGGGTCGGTGGCGGAGCAGGACTTGAAGAGGCTCTCGCCGAGGGTGTCGTCCTCGTTGGCGGCGAAGCCACCCATGACGTCCTGCCAGTACGCGGTCACGTCCGGGCTCTGCATCAGGCCCTTGGCGTTGTACCAGCGGTCGAAGTTGACGCAGACGGCCTCGGCGTTGAAGTCGGTGCCGTCGTGGAACTTCACGCCGGAGCGCAACTTGAACGTCCACGTGGTGCCCGCGGCGTCCGGCTCCCAGGACTCGGCGAGGCCGGGGCTGACCTTGGTGCCACCCTCCTCAGGGCGGACCAGCGTCTCGAACACCTGGCGGGCCACGCGCAACGACTCACCGTCGCTGGCGAAGCTGGGGTCGAGCACCTTCGGGTCTCCGGCGACGCCGAAGACCAGGGTGTCCTTGCTACTACCGCCGGAACCTTCGCGGTCGCTCTCGGCACAGCCTGCTACCGCGAGGGCCGCGGCCGCCACGGCCGCGATAGCGACCTTCGGCCTGGATGCACGCATGGTGCTTCACCTCGTCCTTGGGGGTACGGACGACGTGGTGACAGGGTCACCGATGGCCGTGACCATAGCTCCCGTTCGGAGCGGCGGGAAATGGCTGTCGAAGCGGTTGGTACCGGATCGTGTCTTAATTGCTGAGACGACAGCGAATGACCTGCACAGACGACCGACAAAGAGACTTTTTGTCCCGTTTGAGTGATGCAGATTTGTTACATCGACTGTCGACCCGCCGGCCCACATGTTAGAAACCACAGTGGACGCGGCAGCGTCCTCAGACGGCCCGCCGCCCCTCGAAGGCCCGGCCCAGGGTGATCTCGTCGGCATACTCCAGGTCGCCGCCGACCGGCAGCCCGCTGGCCAGCCGGGTCACCGCGATCCCCATCGGCTTCACCATCAGCGCGAGGTAGGTCGCGGTCGCCTCGCCCTCGGTGTTCGGGTCGGTGGCCAGGATCAACTCACGGATCGCACCACCGCCGAGACGGGTCATCAACTCGCGGATGCGCAGATTGTCCGGCCCGATGCCCTCCAACGGATTGATCGCCCCGCCGAGCACGTGGTACCGGCCACGGAACTCACCGGTCCGCTCGATCGCCACCACGTCCTTCGGCTCCTCGACCACGCAGATCACCTCGTCGGTGCGCCGCGGGTCGCGGCAGATCCGGCACTGGTCGGACTCGGCGACGTTGTAGCAGCTGGTGCAGAACCGCACCAGCTCCTTGACCTTGCGCAGCGCGCCGGCCAGCCGGTTGATGTCGGCCGGGTCGGCGGACAGCACGTGAAAGGCGATCCGCTGAGCACTCTTGGGCCCCACGCCGGGCAGTCGGCCCAGCTCGTCGATCAGATCCTGGATGGCGCCCTCGTACATCTGTGGGCTCAGAACCCGGGCAGGCCGAGGCCGCCCATCCCGCCCGCGACCGGGCCCATCTTCTGATCGGTCAGCTCGCGGGCCGCCTCGGTGGCGTTGTGCAGCGCGGCGACGACGAGATCCTCCAGGGTCTCCACGTCGTCCGGGTCGACAGCCTTCGGGTCGATCTTGATGCTCTTGACCTCGCCGGAACCGGTGACGACAGCGGTGACCAGGCCACCGCCGGCGGTGCCGGTCACCTCGGCCTCGGCCAGCTCCGCCTGCGCCTTGGCGATCTGCTGCTGCATCTTCTGCGCCTGCTTCAGCATCTGCTGCATGTTCGGCTGTCCACCAGGCCGCACGATGACTCCCTCAACTCGCCCGTTCTGCCGCCGCCCACCCTAACGCCACCCACCGACCACGCCCCGCACCCCTGCCACCTACCAACCGGTCGCTGTCCCGGGCTCAGTCGCCGATCCTCTCGACGCTGCCGAAGGTCTCCCGGAGCAGCCGGACGGCCTGTTCCTCGCTCGACTCGCGGGCGGTCTTCTCGTCGATGATCTCGTCGAGTGGCTCGTCACCCGGGTCAAAACCCTCGTAGGCGGGGGTGGCGGCCGGTTGAGCACCGCCGGGACGTCCCGCGCCACCGCGCAACGGGCCGTCGAAATCCGGGTCGTACGGCGGCTCGCCGGCGAACTCCACGTCCGCGGTCTGCCGGACCCCCTTGGCGGTACGCGCACCCCGCCCGGCCGCTGCCGCCCGAGCCGCCGCAATCGCGCTGCTCACCGGGGCACCGGCAGTGCCGTTGGCCGCTCCCGCCTGACGGGGCGCGGCACTCGACCCGTGGCCGCCCGACCCACCGTTCGCCCGAGCCCCACCCGACCCGGCGGTGGTCGCCGCTCCAGCCGGCCCACGGCTCGCCGCGCTTGCAGCCGGCCCGACATCAGCAGCTGCCCGACCCGACGTGGCCTGCGTCCCCGTGCCGTCCGAACCGGCGACCGCTGAGCCGTCACCCGCGCCACGGCTCGACGGGGCACCCGGCGCAACCGGGTCCGCCGAGGCGTACGAGGCAGCCGCCCGAGGGTCGCCCGACGGGTCCGCCGCCGCGTCTACCGACCCACCGCCGGGACGGGCCGCCTCCGGCCAGTCGTCGTCGGCACCTGACGCGGCGCTGCCACCTGGACGGGCCGGCTCGGGCCAGTCGTCGTCGCCGTCCTCAGCCGTGGTGGTGGCCAGGTCGCCCGACCGATGAGCGCCGGAGGCACCGCCGGAGCGGCCTCGATCGGCCCGTCCTGCGGGCACCGGCGGACTGGCGGCGACCGGAGCGGGGGCCGGGCCGGAAGCGGACGGGCTGCGGGGCGGACCGGGCGACGCCCCGCCCCGCTCGCCGGCCACCTCGCAGCGGATCTGCCAGCGTCCGGCCAGCTCCTCGTAGAGCGCGTCGGTGAGCACCTGCGCGTGGTCGGACATCATCCGGGCCAGCACCACCGACTTCACGGTCAGCACGAGGGTGTCCCCGTCGAGGTCACGGACGACCGCGTCGCGCATCAGCGCGGCGATCCGCTTGTTGCTCCGGTTGACCTTGCCGACCACCTCCGGCCAGACCCGGCGCACCGCGACCGCGTCCAGCGCGCCGGGGGCCGTCGCACCGGGGCGAGGAGGTTCCGGTGTGGCCGGATCGGGCATGATCGCCGACGGCGGCACGGGTCGCCGGGCGGCACCGTTTGTCGCATCCCCCTGGGGGCTTCCCGACCGCCCCGAACCGCCGTCAGGGCCACCGCTCCGGAACGCACCGCCACGATCGGCCTGCTGAGTGGTGCCGTCCTGACCGGCCGAGGACAGCCCGTCACCACCGGCAGCCCGGGTCACGCCGTCAGGACCGGCCGACGGACCGTCGCCATGGGCGGAGTACACGAGGTCGCTACCGCGATCGGTCGACGAGGGGGCGCCGTCGCGGCCGGTCGACGAGGGGGCGGTAGCCGGCGCGGCAGCGCCGGTCCCGGCCCGGTTCGCGGCGGCAGCCGCGGGCGCGGCGGGAGGC
>NZ_JBXUOW010000019.1:0-87596 GCF_057196645.1 Micromonospora sp. ATLC16 | reverse complement strand
GAGCCCGCCCGCGCCGGCGCCCCCGTGCCGCCGGCGACGGGCGGGCGAGCCGCCGGGACCAGCAGGAGGGTCGGTAGCAGGAGCAGCGGTACGACCAGCAGCGCCCGCAGCGTGCCGACCCGGTCACCGAGCAGACCCAGCAGCGGCGGTCCGGCCAGGAACGCCGTGTAACCGATCACCGCGACCACGCTGACCCGTACGTGCGCGTGCTTCTCCTCGTCGGCGGCGGCACTCATCCCCACCGGGAAACCGAGCGAGGCACCGATCCCCCACAGCGCCACGCCGACCACCGCGACCGGACCGGACCCGGCGAGCACCGCCAAGCCGGCGCCGAAGATGGCGAGCAGGATGGTCGTGGTCAGCACCGGCCCCCGTCCCCAGCGATCCAGCGCCACCGTGCCGGCGGTCCGGCCCAGCGTCATCCCGACCACGAAGACGCCGAAGACCGCCGCGCCGGAGGCCTCAGTGAAGCCGTAGCCGTCGATGAAGGCGACCGCGAGCCAGTCGTTGGCGCTGCCCTCGGCGAACGCCGCCGCCAGCACCAGCAGGCCGATGAGCAGGGTGCGCGGCTCCCGCCAGGCGGCCAGCAGTCGACCGCGACGCCCGGCCGAGCTGCCGGCCGCCGCCGGCTCGACCGGCAGGAACGCGCGCGCCCCGAGCAGCGTGCCGCCGAACACCACCACGGCCAGCACACCGAGGTGCAGCGCGACCGGGACACCCAGTCGGGCGGCCCCCGCGCCGACGCCCGCGCCGGCCACCGAGCCGAGGCTCCAGGCGGCGTGGAAGCGCGGCATCACCGTCCAACCGAGCCGCCGTTCGACCGCCGCGCCCTCCACGTTCATCGCGACATCGCACGTGCCCGAGCCGTAGCCGAGCGCGAACAGGCCGACCGCCACCCCGGGCAGCCACCCCGCGACACCGGCCGAGACCCCGGTGATGGTCAGCCCGAGCGCGACCAGCAGGGTGGAGGCCGCCACCGCCCGGGCCGCGCCGAGCCGCTGGCTGACCAGGCCGGCGGTGGGCATGGCGAGGATCGCCCCGAGCGACAGGGCGAACAGCAGCAAGCCGAGACGACCCGGGCTGAGACCGAGTCCGTCGCGGACCGCCGGCACCCGGCCGAACCAGGTGGCGACGGCCAGCCCGTTGAGCGCGAAGACGACCGCCACACCGTTGCGGGCGGCCAGGACGGCGCGGGACGGGCCGCCGCTGGTCGGCGGGGTGGCGGGGGTGGTGACGGCGGGGTCCACGTCCGTTCGGGTCCTCTCCTCGGGCAGTACGACGATCACACACCTGGGAGCGCTACCAGCACAATCCATCTCCGGTCCTTACCAGCGGCAGCCACGCACGGCATGATGCTGATGGGCGCCCAGGGGGGCGACAGCGACAACGGAAGAGACGTTGATGACGACGACAGCGCGCCGCCCGGCCACCCTCGACGACGTGGCCCGGATCGCCGGGGTATCCCGCTCGACGGCGTCCCGGGTCCTCGCCGGCAACGGCTTCGCGTCACCGACCGCCCGCGAGCGGGTACGCACCGCCGTGAACCTGCTCGGCTACGTACCGAATCCGGCGGCCCGGGCCCTGGTGCACGGTTCCGGCGTACGGCTGCTGATCGCGGTGGTGGGCACCGGCCCAGATGTCCTCGACGACCCCTACGTCGACCAGGCGGTCGCCGCAGTGGCCCGGGCCTGCGCGCCGCACGGTCTGGGCGTGGCGGTGCAGTGGGTGCCGTTGGGAGCACCGGAGCGGCTGACCCGGTTGACCGACGATCGGGGCGTGGCCGGCCTGGTCCTGCTCAACACGACTCCGGCGCTGCTGGGTCTGGTGCCGCGCCGGTTGCGCGGCCGGGCCGTGTCGATCGGGATCGGTTCGGCCACGGTGCCGTCGGTCGACATCGACAACGGCGGCGGCACCGCGGCGATCGTCCGTCACCTGTACGACGCCGGGCGGCGTCGGATCGCCATGGTCACCGGTCCCCGCTGGCTGGCCTGCGCCAACCGATCCGTCGGGGCGTACCGCAGGCTGCTGAACGATGCCGGCCTGCCGGCCCGCGAGGCGGTCGGCGATTTCAGTGCGGCCCGGGGTTACGCCGCCGCTCGAGAGGTGCTGCGACGCTGGCCGGACACCGACGCGATCGTCGGGATCAGCGACGCGACCGCGCTCGGGGTGATCGGTCGGCTGCGGGCCGACGGCATCCGGGTGCCTGAGGACGTCGCGGTGACCGGATTCGACGACATCCCGCTGTCCGCGACGATGGCGCTGACCACGGCCAGTCACCCGGTACGGCAGATCATCACCGCAGCCACGACCATGGTGCTGGAGCACAGCGAGGTGCTGGAGACGACCGTCTTCCCGTCGGCGTTGGTCGTGCGCGGCAGCGCCTGAGCCGTCAGCCGGTCTCCTCCCGGTCGACGAGGGCACGCAGCAGGTCGCGGTGCGGGCCACGGCCGCTCTGCGCGCCCAACCGGACCCGCACGGTCGAGGCGGATGCCGTTACTGGCCGCGTCGAGGCGCGCGGCGATCTCCCGGACGCCCCGGTGGCGGGGGCCGGATATGGTTGCCCTGTGATCGGGCTCGGCCTGCTCTGGTACCTCGTCGGCGTGCTGGCCGACGTCGGTGCCACCAGCATGTTCTCCGGCACGGCGGCGGTGACCGGCGTGCTGCTGGCCGCCGTGCTCGCTGCCGGGGTCCTGCTCGCCGGGGCGGTGACCGATCCCGACCTGCGGATCACTCGCCGGATGCTGCGGGAGCGCTCGGGCCGTACCGGCGTACCCCGTCACCGTGATCCGGACGCTGCCGGCCGGGCCCGGCCCAGAGCCCCGACCGCCGCGACCCTCGCGGTCGTCTGAGCGTCTCTTCACTCACCCACCTCTGCCGCTCGTCGGCGACCGCTGGTGACCGTTCCTGCTCACATCAGCCGTAGTCGCGTCCGAGGGGTTCTTCATGTCCATGATCTACCGCGCCATCTCCGAGATCCTGTTGTTCTGGCACACCACCTGGCAGCGGCTGCTGGGCGACCCGTCCGCGCTGGGCACCGACTGGTCCTGGGTGCTGGGCATCGTCTTCCTGGTGCTCACCGTCCGGATCATCCTGTTCCCGGTCTTCGTCAAGCAGATCCGGTCGCAGCGGGCGGTGCAGGCGTTGCAGCCGAGGATCTCCGAACTCCAGGCCCGGCACCGCGACGACCGGGAGACCCTACAGAAGGAGCTCGTCGAGCTGTACCGGGTGGAGAAGGCCAATCCGCTGATGGGCTGCCTGCCGATGGTGGTGCAGATTCCGGTGTTCCTCGGCCTGCTACACGTGTTGCGTCACCTCAAACCGTCGATGCCGGAACACCTCAGGACCTTGTACGGTTGGTCGGTCACCCAGTTCGACAGCGCCTCGTCGGCCACGCTGTTCGGCGCGCCGATCGCGGGTACCTTCGGCTCGACCGGGCGGGAACTGGCCCTGCTCGGCGCGGACGGCACGACGGTCAGGATCGTGGCCGCCGTGCTGATCGCGACGATGATCGCCACGACCTACCTGTCCAGCCGTCAACTGATCCTGCGTAGCGGCTGGGCCACGGATCCGCAGCAGCGGCTGGTCCAGCGGCTGATGCTCTACGGCATCCCCGCCTCGCTGCTCGTCTCCGGGCTGATCTTCCCGATCGGCGTGATCATCTACTGGGTGACCACGAACCTCTTCTCGCTCGGCCAGCAGACCTGGGTGCTGCGCCGTTATCCGCCACCGGCCAGCGGCGCCAGCGGCCCGGGGCCGCGAGCCGACACGTCGAAGGCCGTCACGAGCGGAGACGGCGACGAGCCTGGCCGCCCGGCCGCACCGAAGGTCGGGGCGAAGCCGACCAACCGCCGCCGGAGGCGTGCCACCTGAGTCGTGCGCCGTAAGCGCCAGGGCAGTTCCCGATCATCGGGAACTGCCCTGATCGCGCGGTCGGCCACCATCGCGGTGGCCGGCTGTCACGGTGTCAGCTGATCTCGGCGGTCGTCCAGCGGGCAGAGGCGTTGGTGACCGGTGCGACGTCGCCGGACAGGGTGGTCGACGCCGCCACGTCGCGACGCGCGCTGGTGCCGACCCACAGGTCGACCTCACCGGGCTCCACCACCCGGGTGAGCGTCCGGTCGGAGAAGGCCAGCCGGGTGGTAGGCACCGTCAAGGTGACCGTGACGGACTGGCCCGGCGCAAGGTGCACCCGCTGGTAGCCGAGCAGCTGTGCCACCGGTCGGGTCACCGACGCCACCCGGTCCCGGCCGTAGAGTTGCACCACGTCGTCGCCGGCCACCGCGCCGGTGTTGGTCACACGTACGCTCACCGTGAGCGCCCCGTCGGTCGGCACCGTGGCCGGTGCCGTCAGGTTCGTGTATTCGAACGTCGCGTAGGACAGGCCGTGACCGAAGGGCGCCGCGGGTGTCGCCAGCAGGTTGGTCACCTCGTTGCCGTCGCCGAGCGTGGGATGCAGGTACGAGTACGGCTGCGCGCCCGCCGACCGGGGCAGGCTGACCGGCAGCCGCCCCGACGGGTTGACCCGCCCGGAGAGCACACCGGCGATCGCACCGGCGCCCTCCTCGCCAGGGAAGAACGCCTGCACCACCGCCGCGCAGCGGCTCAGTGCCCAGTCGATCGCGTACGGCCGGCCGGTGAGCAGCACCAGCACGACGGGCCGACCCGTCGCCAGCACGGCCTCGACCAGGTCCTGCTGCACACCGGGTAGCTCCAGGTCGTCCCGGTCGCAGCCCTCGCCGACCGTGCCGCGACCGAACAGTCCCGCGTGGTCACCGACGACCAGCACGGCGACGTCCGCCGCGGTGGCGGCGGCGACGGCGGCGTCGAAGCCGGAACGGTCGTCGTCGTCGACCTCGCAGCCGTGGGCCGAGGTGACCAGATCGGCACCGAACTCGACGCGTAGCGCGTCGAGCACCGTCGGCACCTCGATGCCGGTCTCCACGTCGGGATGCTGCACGAGCACGTGGTTGAGGAAGGAATAGCACCCGAAGAGGGCGCCCTGCCGGTCGGCGTTCGGCCCGATCACCGCGATCCGCCGGCCCGCCGGCAACGGCAACGTGTCCTGATTGGCGACCAGGACTATCGACTTCTCCGCGAGACTGCGGGCGATCACCCGGTGCTCGGGCGAGTCGAGGTCGACCACCTGGGCGGGCTCGTCGGTGAAGGTGGCGTCCAGCAGCCCGAGTTCCAGCTTCTGCCGCAACACCCGCAGCACCGCCTGGTCGATCACCGACTCCTCGATCCGGCCGGCGCGCACCGAATCAGCCAAGGTCAGGTACGCGTCGCCGGTCGGCAACTCGATGTCGACACCGGCGGTCAGCGCCTGCACGGCCGCGTCCGCGTGGTCACCGGCGACCTGGTGCAGCAGATTCAGGAACGCGACACCGTAGTAGTCGGCCACCACCGTGCCGTCGAAGCCCCACCGGTCCCGGAGCAACCCGGTCAGCAGCGTCGGATCGGCAGCCACGGGCACGCCGTCGATCTCGGCGTAGGAGTGCATCACCGAACGCGCGTCGCCGTCGAGGATCGCCATCTCGAACGGTACGAGCAGCACGTCGGCGAGTTCACGCGGACCGGCGTGCACCGGCGCGAAGTTGCGCCCGGCGCGGGAGGCGGAGTAGCCGACGAAGTGCTTGAGCGTGGCATGCACGCCCTGCGACTGCAGGCCGCGCACGTACGAGGTGCCGAGGGTGCCGACCAGGTAGGGATCCTCGGCGATGCACTCGTCGACCCGCCCCCAGCGGGGATCACGGATCACGTCGAGCACAGGGGACAGCCCCTGGTGGATGCCGAGCGCCCGCATCGACGCCCCGATCGCGGCCGCCATCTCGGTGACCAGGTCGGGGTCGAAGGCGGCCCCCCACGCCAGCGGGGTGGGAAAGGTGGCCGCCTTCCACGCCGAGAGACCGGTCAGGCATTCCTCGTGCACGATCGCCGGAATGCCGAGCCTGGTCCCCGTCACCAGGTCGGACTGGAACTTCCACAGCCATGACGCCCGCGATACCGCCTCGACGGGCCGGGTGCCGTACGCGCGGGTGAGGTGACCGAGCCCGTGCCGGGAGAAGTCTTCGAGCCGGCTGATGTCGCCGAACTCGCCCTGCAACGGCGCGACGGCCTCGCCCTCCGCCTTCTCCCAGAAGCCGACGAGCTGAGCGATCTTCTCCTCGATCGTCATCCGACCGAGCAGTTCACGCACGCGCGTCTCGCCATCGGACCCGTACCTGTCGGGCCGGTCGTGGCTCGACCCTGTCTGGGCCGGCACGGGCGCCGGCCCGCCCACGACCTCGCGGACCTCAGTCATGCTGTGTTACCCCTTTGTGTTGGTGCCGCTGTGGCTCAGCCCTTGACCGCGCCCTGGAGGCCACCGACGATCTGCTTCTCGGCGAACGTGAAGAAAATAAGTGCCGGCAGCATCGCCAGCGAGGTGAAGGCGAGGATGCCAGCCGTGTCGGAGGTGTACTGGCTGGAGAAGTTCTGCACGCCCAGCGGCAGGGTGTGCAGGCTCGCGTCACCGAGCACGAGCAGCGGCAGCAGGAACGCGTTCCAGCTGGTGACGAAGGCGAGGATACCCACGGTGACCAGCGCAGGCCGCGACAGCGGCAGCAGGATGCGCCAGAGGAAGCCGAGCCGACCGGTGCCGTCGATGGCCGCCGCGTCCTCCAGCTCGCGGGGAATGGCGGTGAGGAACGGTCGCAGGATCACGATCGTCAGCGGCAGCGCGAAGGCGACCTGCGGCAGGATCACCGCGTAGTACGAGTTGATCAGGTTGAGGTCACGCAGCATCAGGTAGAGCGGCAGGATCGCCGCTCCGGCCGGGAACAGCAGACCGAGGGTGAAGAAGGTGTAGAGCACCTCACGGCCCCGGAAGGTGTAGCGGGCCAGCACGAACGCGGCACAGACGCCCAGCACGACGACGCCGATCGTGGTGCCCAGGGACACCACGGCGCTGTTGAAGACCTGCCGCCAGAAGTCGCTCTGGGTCAGCACCCGGGAGTAGTTGTCCCAGACCCACGGGTCGGGCAGCCCGGCCGGATCCGCCACGATCTGCGGCGTGGTGCGGAAGCCGCCGATGATCACGTAGACCACCGGAGTGATCGACACGGCGGCGACCGCGAGCGCCAGCGCGTAGGTGAGCGGGTTTCCCCACGACACCGGGCGGCGCTTGGCGGTTGGAGACAGGACGGCGTTCGCGGCCACGATCAGTTTGCCCTTCTGGTGATGGCGCCCTCGATGTCACGACGTAGGAGGAAGCGCTGGAACAGCACCGCCGCGACGAACGAGATGGCGAACAGGATGACCGCCACCGCGTTGCCGTAGCCCCACAGGCGGGCGAAGAACCCGTTGTCCACCATGTACGTCGCCATGGTGGCCGACGCGCCCAGCGACCGGACCGCGGGCACGGAGGTCACCCAGATCACGTCGAAGACCTGCAACGAGCCGATCATGGAGAGGAATATCCAGATCCGGATCGTTGGCCCCAGCAGCGGCAGCGTCACGTGCCGCTGGATCTGCCACCAGCTCGCGCCGTCGATGGCGGCGGCCTCGTTCAGCTCCTGCGGCACGTTCGACAGGCCGGCCAGCAGGAGGATGATGGCGAAACCGACGTACTTCCAGGTCAGGACGGCCAACATCGTCCAGATAACGATATCGAGATCGGCAAGCCACGCCTGCACGAGGCTGCCCAGCCCCAGCGATTCCAGCATCGCGTTGACCGTGCCGGCGTCGGACAGCAGCAGCTTCCACATGATGCCGACGGTGACCTCGGCGAGCACGTACGGCACGAACGCCAGCAGGCGGAACACCGTACGGCCGCGGAAGTTGCGGTTGAGCAGCAGGGCGACGCCCAGCGCGATGGGTCCCTGGATCAACAGTGACCCGAACACGATGATCGCGTTGTTGCGCAGCGCGTCGAGGAAGATCGGGTCCTGGAAGGCCAGGACGTAGTTGTCGAAGCCGACGTAGTCGGTGGGCGGTCCGACGCCACGCCACCGGAACAGGCTGTAGTAGAAGGCGAAGCCCATCGGGACCAGCACGAACATCACGTAGACGATCACGGCTGGTGTCGTGAGCCCGATGATCTCGTACCACTTGCGTCGCGTCTCGGCGGCCCGAGCGGACGAGCGCCGGGCAGGCCGAGGTCCCGCCGGCGGCGCGGATGCGCCGCCGGCGAGGTCCAGGGTCGGGTTGGTCGACGTCACTTGCGCGCGGCCGCCTTCATGGCCTCGACAACCTGCTCAGGGGTGCCGCTGCCGGCGAAGATGGCGACGATCGCGTCGTTCATCGCGTTACCGACGGTGCTACCGAACGCCGTGTCCAGCCAGAGCTGCACGTAGGTGGCGTTGGTGGTGGCCTCCAGGATGGACTTCAGGGCCGGGTCCTTGACGCCGTCCTCGGCACCCTTGGCGACCGGCAGGCCGGTGCCGGTCTCGGCGTAGCCCTTCTGCACCTCGGGGCTGACGATGTACTTGAGGAACTCGACGCACTCGGCCGGCGCGTTCTTGGCGCAGGCGAAGCCGTCGCCGCCGCCCAGGGCCGCCTTCGGGTCACCGGCGGAACCGGTGATGGCCGGAACCGGGAACCAGCCGATGAACTTGTTCAGCGCCTCCTGGTCCTCGGTCACGGTGTCCAGGGTGCCCTTGTTCCAGTCACCCATCAGCTCCATCGCGGCCTTACCGTTGGCCAGCAGGCCATTGGCGCTGGTCGGGTCGTTCTGGCCCGGCGTGGCGATGAAGTTGGGCTGGAACGGCTCGGTGTCGATGAAGGCCTTCAGGTCCTGACCGGCCTTGACGAAGCACGGGTCGTCGAAGACGAGTTCGAGGGAGGCCTTCCGCAGGGTGTCCACCGAGCAGGCACGCAACGCGAAGTTGTACCACCAGTGCGCGGCGGGCCACTTGTCACCGGCACCGACGGCGATCGGAATGACATTGATCGCCTTGAGCTTGGTGACCGCGTCGTTCAGCTCGTCGAAGGTGGTCGGCGGAGCGGCGATGCCGGCCTGCTGGAACAGCTCCTTGTTGTACCAGATGCCCTCGATGCCCATCCGGTACGGCAGGCCGTACTGCTTGTCGTCCACCTGCCAGATCTCGGCCGCGCTGCCGATGTTGGCAACCTCGTCCTTGACCTGGTCGGTGATGTCCTTGAGGTAGTCGGCCTCCACCTGCTCGCGGATCTCGCCGCCGCCCCACGACTGAAAGATGTCCGGCGGGTCGTTGCTCAGCAGCGCGGCGGGGAGCCGGGTGCGCTGGAGCTGGTTGGTCTCGATACCCTCGATTTCGATCGTGACCGTGGGGTGTAGTGCATTGAAGTCCTTGGCGACCTTTTCCCAGTAGGTCTTACCGGGCCCGTCCTGGGAGGCGTTGTGCCACCAGGTAAGCGTCACCGGGTTCTGGTACAGCTCGCTCTCGTCAGGCGCCTCGTCCTCACCGCCGCCACCGCAGCCGGCGACGAGTAGTGCGGTTGTCATGGACAGCGCTAGAAAGGTGGTTGCACGGCGCTTTATAGCCATCGATGTCTCCTCGACCAGTCAGTCGGGTGCTCGGCCTGAGCGAGTTTTTCAGTCGGGTAACCCAGTGTCAATCGGTGTCGATAACGTTTTCGACTCGTCTCCGTAACCGGCCCGACGGCCCTCTATCATCATCGACGTGGCGTTTCCCCAGCGTGTCAAGATGTCGGACGTAGCCCGCACGGCCGGTGTCTCCGTGGCGACCGTTAGCAAAGTAGTGAATGGCCGTTACGGAGTGGCACGGGCGACCGTGGAACGGGTCCAGCAGGTCATCCGTCAACTCGGCTACGAGGCCAGCCTGGGGGCGCAGAGCCTACGCAGCCATCGCACCAACGTGCTGGGCATTCTGGTCGCCGAGTTCGAGCCGTTCTCGACCGAACTACTCAAGGGCGCCAGCGTGGAGGTCGCCGGCACCGGCTACCAACTGCTGGCATACTCCGGCGGCGACGGCGCCGGGACCGCCGTCGGTTGGGAACGCCGCTCGCTGGCCCGGTTGTCGGGCACGCTCATCGACGGGGCCGTGATCGTCACGCCGACCGTGGTGGAGACCAAGCAGGGCTTCCACGTCGTGGCCGTCGACCCGCACACCGGCCCGTCCGGGCTGCCGACCGTCGATTCCGACAACTTCGCCGGTGCCGTCCTGGCGACCAACTACCTGCTGTCCCTCGGCCACCGCCGGATCGGGCACATCAGCGGACGGGCCGACCTCGAATCGTCCCGGCTGCGCGAGGCGGGCTTCCGCCAGGCCATGGCCGACGCGGGCGTGACGGTGGACGAGCGGCTGGTCCGGGTCGGAGGGTTCCGCGTCGAGAGCGCCGCCGAAACCGCCGCCGAACTGCTCTCGTTGCCCGACGGCCCGACCGCCGTCTTCGCCGGCAACGACCTCTCCGCGATCTCGACGATCAACGTCGCCCGGAGCATGGGCCTGTCGGTCCCCGACGACCTGTCCGTGATCGGCTTCGACAACATTCCGGAATCGGCCCTAGTCAACCCGCCACTGACGACGATAATGCAGCCGTTACAACGGATGGGCGCCGAGGCGCTGCGCCTGCTGGTCGACCTGATCGCCGGCGTCGAGCGGAACACCCACATCCGGCTGCCCACCGAACTTGTCGTCCGCTCCTCCTGCCGTCCACTGCGCGGTTGATCAGCCGCCCCTTTGCCGCTTCTCGCGCCATCTGACGGCGCGCTCCCCCACCGACGGTATTTTCCCGGCCCCGCCCCCGCTCTGTATTTGGCGTAACCAGGTCGACACCGGAGCGTAACGGGCCGGCGTCGACCACGGCTCCGTCGATGGGAGACACCTGTCATGAGCAGTGTAGGGAGACGGCTCCGCCGGGCCGTGTGGGTCGGGTTCGTGGGGGCGGCGCTGACCGGCCTGTTGGCGACCGGCGCAGCCGCCGCCGTGCCGGTCGGGCACGGGTCGGACCGCGCCACCCCGGTGGCCCGCACCGACGTCCACATCCGGGATGTCGCCGCCGACACCGGCGTCCAGCCGCACTCGCTCGACCCGCTGTGGGCCAGCCCCGACATCAAGGTCTGCCCGACAGCGGTGGAGTGCGCCGTGAGCCAGAAGCGGTGCTGCTTCGCGACGGCCGCGCCAGTCTGCACGACCTGGGTCCACTGGACCAGGCGGCCCAGCTGGCGCGCTGGCACCGTTTCGGGCTACGCCGGCAGATCGTCGGCGGGGACTCGGCCGCCGCGCGAGCGGGCGCCGAACACGCCGCCGCGGCGCTCGACCGTCAACTCTTCGACCCGATACGGCGGCAGGTGGCCGACCGTCCGCTGGTGATCGTCCCGGTCGGCCCGCTGCGCGGCGTCGCCTGGGCCGGGTTGGCCACCTGCGCCGGCCGGGCCGCCACCGTCGCCGCGCTGACCTCGGCGATGGATCGGGCCGCGCTGGTGCACATCGCGGCGCACGGCGCGTTCCGGGCGGACAACCCCCAGTTCTCCACCCTGGAACTCGCCGACGGGCCGCTGTTCGCGTACGAGTGGGAACGGCTCACCCGTCCGCCGTCCTGTGTGGTGCTCTCCGCCTGCGAGTCCGGGCTGCACGGGGTACGCCAGGGCGACGAGATCATGGGCTTCGCCGCAGTGCTGCTGGCGCTGGGTACCCGGTGCCTGATCGCCACCGTGCTACCGGTGCCGGCGGAGCCCACCACCGCTCTCATGGTGGACCTGCACCGACGGATGCGAGCCGGTACCCGACCGGCACAGGCGCTCGCCAGCGCCCAGCGGGTGTTCGCCGCGGGCGGCGACGACACCGCGCGGGCCACCGCGGCGGCGTTCGTCTGCCTCGGCGCCGACTGACCTGGTTCGACCACCCGGGGCCGCCAGCCCGGCAGCGGTTTCCGGGTCGAGCCTGCCGTCGGCCACGATCACCTGGTGACGGCCGTGACGGCTGGTGCCGGCCGGGACGGTCACCGTTTGCGCGAAGGCGTAGGCCACGCACACGCCCGGGTACATGGTGGTCCGGACGAACCACCGGTCCCCCGGTCCGAGGCCGCCGAAGATGAGGGTGTACGCCCCGCGCTCGGGAGCCTGTCCGCGCAGCGCCACCCACGGTCGGTCGCAGCCGTTGACCGCCTCCTCGCCGGTCAGTTCAGCGGCGAACACCTCGGGCGGTTCGGTCGCCACCGCCCGCCAGAAGAACCCGCCGTAACCGGCGCCGCCGGGGCGCCCGTTGGTGGCCGGGCTGCCCAGCAGGATGTCCCGCTCGGCGGGTGCGGTGAGGGTGCTGGCGAGGTCGAGTCGCCAGGCGCTCGGGTGGCCCGACACGGCAGAGGCGCTGATGGTGCGCCGTTCGGAGAGCAGCACGTCACCGGCCGGATCACACCAGTGCAGCCGGTGGTCGAGCCGGTCGGGCGTCCGCTCCTCCCACCCCACGTGGACGATGCGTCCGTGGTCGCCACGCCAGCTGTATCCGACGTCGCGGACGTAGGTGCGCCCGCCCCAGAGGTTGGTGCCGTCGACGTCCTGCACCGCCAACGACGCGCCGAGGTGCCAGACATGGTCGGCGGGCAGAGCGTCGGTGACCGGGGTGCCGGCCAGGGTACGCACCGGGTGCAGGTAGGGCCGGGGCCCGTGTTCGACGCCGAGGTCCGGGGCGAGCACGTAACGGGCCACCGGCGTACCGCCGACCAGCAGGTGCGGGTCCGCGCGGCCGTCGGAGGCGTGATCGGTGGCCCGGCCGAGGGCGCCGTCCCGTCCGTTCACGACAGCTCCACCTGGATGATCGGCCGGCGGCGGGCGACGGCGTGCACGGCGGCCAGCGCGTACCCGGCGAGGATCGGCACCGCCACCGGGGTGACCAGCACCGACAGCAGGACCACAGGCACTGTGGTGCCGGCGAGGGCGGCCCAGCGCGCGGGGTGGTCGAGGCAGGCGCGGGCGGCCCGGGTGACCGCCGACCGCCACCCGGTGCCACCGGTGCGCCCCACCTCGACCACGATCGCGGCGGCGTAGCCGAGCAGGGCCGCCGCCACCACGCTGGTGACAGCCAGTCCCACCGTCCCGCCCGGTACCCGGCCGGTGCCCAGCGCCACCAGGTTGGTGACGAGCAGCCCGACGCCGCCCAGTCCCAGCAGGGTGACGGGCAGGCCGGGCAGCAGTCCCCGGCCGAACCGCGACATCGTTCGGCGGGCGGTCGGCCAACTTCCGGTGTCGAGCCAGTCGTGCAGCGCCGCGCTGGCGGTGCCGACGGCGGCGCCGGCGGTCAGCACCGGCGCCGAGGCGAGCACCGTCAGGATACCCAGCAACGCCAGGTCGGCGGAGTCACGTACGGTGTCGCGCCAGTCCCGGCGCTGGTCGCTGCGGTCGTCAGCCCTTGAGTCCACCGGTGTTGATCCCCTCGACGAGCATCCGCTGGAAGGCGACGAAGAACAGGAAGACCGGCAGCAGGGACAGCACCGCCATGGCGAACATCGGCCCGACGGCGCTCTGGCTGGTGGAGTCGATGAACAGGGTCAACGCCACCGGGACGGTGTAGTCGCTCAACTCGGACAGGAACACCAGTTGCCGGAAGAAGTCGTTCCAGGTCCAGATGAACGAGAAGATCGCGGTGGTGACCAGGGCCGGACGGCTCAGCGGCAGGATCACGTGCCGGAAGATGCCGAACGCGTTCGCGCCGTCGATCCGCGCCGCCTCGTCCAGCTCTCGGGGGATGCCGCGTATGAACTGCACCATCAGGAAGACGAAGAACGCCTCCGTGGCCAGGAACTGCGGGATCAGCAGCGGCAGGTAGGGCCACTCCCCGCCGACCAGGCCGAGGGTGCGGAAGAGGATGTACTGCGGCACGATCAGCACGTGCCCCGGCAGCAGCAGGGTGCCGATCATGACGGCGAACCACAGCCCACGCAGCCGGAACCTCAGCCGGGCGAAGGCGTACGCGGCCAGCAGGCAGCTCACCGCGTTGCCGACCAGGGTGAGCAGGCTGACCATCGCGCTGTTGAAAAAGAAGCGGGCGAAGCTGACGTCGAAGTTGGTCCACCCGTCGGGATAGTTGCCCGGGGTGAAGTTCCGGGGCAGCAGGCCGACGTTGTTGACGATCTCCTCCGGCGACTTGACGGAGGTGCCGATCATCCAGAACAGCGGGTAGAGCACGACCGCGACGATGGCCAGCAGCACGAGCAGCCGCAGCCAGGAACGGCTGCGTGGACGTTGCGGGCGGGTCGCCACGGTCGGGGCGACGGTATCGGCCACCATCAGCGTTCCTCCCCGTCGGAGTAGTGCACCCAGAACCGGCCGGTGCTGAAGAAGATCGCCGTGATGATCGCGATGGCGATCAGGAACACCCAGGCCATCGCGGAGGCGTAGCCCATCTCCAGGTTGGTGAAGCCGGTGATGTAGAGGTTGAGCGTGTACATCAGGGTCGAGTCGACCGGCCCGCCGGTGCCGTTGCTGAGCACGAACGCGGCGGTGAAGCCCTGGAACCCGTTGATGGTCTCCAGCACCAGGTTGAAGAAGATCACCGGGGAGAGCATCGGCAGGGTCACGTTGACGAACTGCCGGAACTTGCCGGCCCCGTCCACCGCGGCGGCCTCGTAGAGCTCCGTCGGCACCTGCTTGAGCCCGGCCAGGAAGATCACCATCGGTGCGCCGAACTGCCAGATGGCCAGCACCATCAGCGTCTCCAGCGCCCAGTCCGGGTCGTTCACCCAGGGCTTGCCCTGAATACCGAAGAGGGCGAGGAACGAGTTGAACGCACCGTCCCGGTTGAACATGTTGACCCAGACGATGGCCAGGGCCACGCTGCCACCGAGCAGCGACGGCAGGTAGAACAGCCCGCGGAACAGCCCGACGCCGCGCCAGGCCCGGTTGAGCAGGAGAGCCACCCCGAGCGCCGCGGCCAGTTTCAGCGGTACGGCGATCAGGGCGAAGCTGAGCGTGACCCGCACCGAGTGCCACCACGACGTATCGCTGGTGAACATCCGTTCGTAGTTGGCCAGCCCGACCCACTCCACCTCGGACCACGGGGTCAGGATGTCGTAGTCGGTGAAGCTCAGGTAGAGCGACAACAGCATGGGTATCGCCGTGACGCCCATCAGGCCGATGAGCCAGGGCGACAGGAAGACGTATCCGGCCAGACCTTCCCCGTGCCGGATCCGTCCGGTCCCACGCCGGTTGGCGTCGGGCCGAACGGATCCGGTGCCGCGTCGAGTCGGGTCGGGCGTCGTGGTCAAGGCCACGAACTGCTCCTCTCCGGGTGGTGCGGCGGATCAGGAGGCGATTGCCGCCTTGCACGCCTCGACGAGCCGGGCGGCGGCCTCGGCGGGGGTGGCCCGGCCGTACTGCGCGTTCTCGGCGGCCTTGGTCAGCTCGGCGCGAACCTTGCTGTGCCCCTTGATCGGCACCTGGGGCGCCTCGCCGAACGTCCTGGCCAGCTCGGTCTCGACGGCGATGGACTGCTTCATCGCCTCGTCGGTGGTGCCGTCGCTGACCACCCGGCGCAGGTCCAGGTTGGACGGCAGGCCCCGGTCGGTGCCGAGCAGCTTGACCGCGTCGGCGTCGTTCGCCAGGAAGTTGATCACGTCGACCGCGATGTCCGCGTTCTTGCTGCCCCGGAAGACCGACCAGTACATCGAGGCCCGGGCCCACTGGCCGCTGGGGTCACCCGGGTACGCGATGACACCGAGCTCGTCGGAGGTGTTCTTTTTCAGCTCCGGCATCTGGTTGACCCACACCCAGGAGGTGGCGGCCTTGCCGGTGACCACCAGTTGCTTGGTGATGTCGGTGGCGTTGCCCTCGTGGATGACGTCCGGGGTGGGGGTCGCGCCCCGCTCGCGGGCGTCCCTCCACAGCTCGAACCACCTGGTCACGTCCTCCACGGTGAAGCCGAGGTCGTTGCCGGAGTACAGATCCTTGCCCTGCTGACGCAGCCACACCCAGAACGCCTTGTCGATGGCGCTCGCGTCCATCGTGCCGGGGACGCCTGTCTCCTTGCTGACCTGCTCGGCCCAGGCGATGTGCTCCTCCCAGCTCATCCCGGTGGTCGGCTCGGGCAGGCCGTGCTTGGTCACCAGCGTCTTGTTGTAGACCAGCCCCTGGGTGTTCTCCCCGGCGGCCAGGCCGGCGAGCTTGCCGTCGACCACGCCGTACTGGAGCAGGCTGGGCGGGAACTTGGAGGTGTCCAGGTCACCGGATTCCTGGTACGGCTTGAGGTCCAGGGTCGCGTTGCGGGCCGCGTACTCGGTGAGGAAGTTGTCATCGATCTGGAAGATGTCCGGCGGGTTGCCGCCGGCGGTCAGGGTGGCCAGCTTGTCGAAGTAGCCCTGGTTGGCCTGCCAGACCTTCTCGAAGACGACGTCCGGGTTCTTCTGGGTGTAGAGGTCCAGCGCCTGATCGGTGAGCCCGGCCCGGGCCTCGCCACCCCACCAGAAGATCGAGATGGTGGTCTTGCCGTCGGACCCGGCGTCGTCGCCGCAGGCCGCGGCCGCGCCGACCAGCGGCAGGGCCACGGCCGCGGCGAGCAGGCCGCGCAACAGCCGGCGACGCAACAGGGGGGTACGGTAGGTGCGCCCGTCGGGCGCACTGGCGGTGGGGTGCGTTGCGGGGTGCATGCGCTCACTCCTTGGCGTTAGGAGGCGACCACGTCACCGGCGGCCACGACCGGGTTGCCCGGGTCCGCACGGCGATGCGGACCCGGGTCAGCGGCAGCGGTTCCGGGACGTTCCCGGCCGGCGTAGGGGCCCGGCGCGGTGGAGTCGCGGATGACCAACTCGGTCTGGAGCATTACCTGTGCGGTGGTGCGACGGACGCCGACTGCCACGGTGGCATCGCCGCCCCGCGCGGTGCGCGGAAAATCGGTGTCCTGCTGTAGCAACATGTCGACGGCCGTCCGGCCGGCGGCCGCGGTTGGCGTGGCCACCGTCGTCAGCTTGGGGCGGGTGAGTCGGCTCAGGGAGATGTCGTCGACGCCGACGACACTGACCTCCTGCGGCACCCGCACCCCGAGTGCGTCGAGTCCTTCGAGAAGCCCGATCGCCATCAGGTCGTTGTAGGCGAGCACGGCGGTGACGCCGGCCCGGCGGACCTGCTCCGCCTGGGCCAGACCGCCGGTCTCGGTGGGCGGATTGGGACCGAGCACGGTCAGCTCCGCTCCGGCTGCCCGGGCGGCGGCGCTGGCGGCGCGCCGGATCTCCCGGCTGGTCCACGAACCACGTGGGCCGCCCAGCAGTGCCATCTCCCGGTGCCCCAGCCCGGCGAGGTGCTCGACGGCCGACCGCGCGCCCTGCCCGACGTCCATCAGCACGCACGGCAGCCCGGCCAGCTGTCGGTTCACCACCACCAGTGGCACCTCCCGGCTGAGCTGCTCGATCAGGCTGTTGCTCATTCGGGGGCTACACAGCAGCACCCCGTCGACCTGCTTGGCCAGGGCGTGGACCAGTTCCTCCTCGGCGGCGGCGTCCTCGTTGGTGTCGGCCACGAAGACGTGGTAGTCGCGGTGGCGGGCCTGGCTCTCCGCCGCCTTGATCAGTGGCGGGAAGAAGGGGTTGGCGATGTCGGCGATGATCAGCCCGATGTTGTGGGTACGGCCGGTGATGAGGGCGCGGGCGGCGCGGTTCGGCCGATAGCCCAGATCCTCGGCGCAGGCGAGCACCCGTACCCGGGTATCGGGGTTGACCAGATGGGGCGCCGAGAAGGTGCGGGAGACGGTGGAGATGTGCACGCCGGAGGCCCGGGCGACGTCCCTGATGGTGACTGGCATCCAGGCCCCCTTCGTCGATGTGTCGGCGGTCACGGGTGCCGCCAATTAATGCAAACGGTTGCGCCACTGTCAACGGTGGATGGTTACGGCTTCGTTTCGGTGGGTGACGCACCATGCCCAGTTAAGCCCACCAAATGGGACAGAAGTCGCCGATTTACCGGCCTTCGTTGACGAGAGCCGATCGACCGTGGTTACTTCAATGCAAAGGTTTGCAGATAGATCGAGGAGGGTCGGTCCGTGTCACCGCAATCCGGCAGCCGGGCCCGGTACGCCGTGGTCGGCACCGGCGCCCGCGCCGAGATGTTCGTCCGGGCGCTGGTGCGCGACCACGCCGACACCGCCGAACTGGTCGCCCTCGCCGACGTCAACCAGGCCCGGATGGACGCCCACAACCGGTGGCTCGGCGAGCTGGGCCACCGGCCCGTGCCGACCTACCACGCGGGCGACTTCGCCACGATGCTGACCAAGGAGCACGTCGACGTGGTGTTGGTGACCTCCGTGGACGTCACCCACGACGAGTACGTGGTGGCGGCACTGCAGGCGAGCTGCGACGTGGTCACCGAGAAACCGATGACCACCGACGCCCGGCGCTGCCAGCGCATTCTCGACGCGGTACGCCGCACCGGCCGGCGGGTGACGGTGGCCTTCAACTACCGCTACAACCCGCTGCACGAACAACTGCGCCGGTTGCTGGCCGACGGTGTGGTCGGCGAGATCGGCTCGGTGCACTTCGAGTGGCTGCTCGACGTGCGTCACGGCGCCGACTACTTCCGCCGCTGGCACCGCGACAAGGCCAGCTCCGGCGGCCTGATGGTGCACAAGGCCAGCCACCACTTCGACCTGGTCAACTGGTGGCTGGACGCCACACCCGTGCAGGTCTACGCCGTCGGCCGGCTGTTCTTCTACGGTGACGCCGGCCGCCGGCACGGCTACGCCCGCGACTACGACCGGGCGCACGCGTCGCCGGCCGCCGACGACGACCCGTTCGCGTTGCGGCTGGCCGAGCACCCCCGACTGCGCGAGCTGTACCTCGACGCCGAGGCCGAGGACGGCTACCACCGCGACCAGAACGTCTTCGCCCCCGGGGTCAGCATCGAGGACGACATGGCGGTGCTGGCCACCTACTCCACCGGGGCGACCATGACCTACCACCTCACCGCGTACGCGCCCTGGGAGGGATACCGGGTGATGGTCAACGGCAGCCGGGGCCGCCTCGAACTGGAGGTCACCGAGAGCGACTTCGTCAGCCCGGCCGCCGCCGGTGCGCTCAAGGGCGCCGCGCTGCACGGTGACCGGGCCGCCGACGAGGGTGGCGCCGCCACACTGACCCTGCGTCCCTTCTGGTCACCGCCGCTACGCATCGACGTCGACGGCTACACCCGGCACGGGCACGGCGGGGCGGACGCCCGGATGACCCAGGTGCTGTTCGGCGGCGTACCCGATCCGCTGCACCGCGCGGCCAGCGCTCGCGACGGGGCGCTGGCCCTGCTCACCGGCCTGGCCGCCAACCACTCCTTCGACACCGGCGCCCCCGTGCGGGTCGCCGAACTGCTCGCCCTCGACTGACACCGATCACAGGAGCCGCTCCCCGTGCCCACCTCGACCAGACCCGACCTGCTCCTCCCCGCCGAGCCGGGCCAACGCGCGCTGGCCCGGGAGCTGTACGCGCTGGTGGCGCAGCTGCCCATCATCTCCCCGCACGGGCACGTCGATCCGGCGCTGCTGGCCGAGGACCAGCCGTTCCCCGACCCGTCCCAGCTGCTCATCGTGCCCGACCACTACGTGACCCGGATGCTGCTCAGCCAGGGCGTCTCCCCCGGCGAGCTGGGTGTGCCCAGCCGCGACGGCAGCCCCGTGGAGACCGACGGGCGGCGCATCTGGCGTCGTTTCGCCGACGGGTGGCACCTGTTCCGGGGCACCCCGTCCCGGCTGTGGCTGGAGCAGACCCTCACCGAGGTGTTCGGCGTGCACACCCGACTCGCCCCGGGCACCGCCGACGAGGTGTACGACGCCCTCGCCGCCCGGCTCGCCGAGCCCGACTTCCGGCCGCGGGCGCTGTTCGAACGGTTCAACATCGAGGTGCTCGCCACCACCGAGTCACCCCTGGACGACCTGGGCCGGCACGCCAAGCTCGCCGCCGACGGCTGGGGCGGCCCCGGCGGGCGGGTGGTCACCACCTTCCGTCCCGACAACGTGGTCGACCTGGACTCCGACGGCTGGTCGCGCAACGTCGACCAGCTCGGCGAGATCACCGGGGAGGACACCGGGACGTACGCCGGCTACCTGGCCGCCCTGCGGACGCGCCGGGCCGCCTTCATCGCCGCCGGCGCCACCTCCTCCGACCACGGCCACCCCACCGCCCGTACCCTCGATCTCGGCGCCGACGCGGCGGCGCTGTTCGACCGGGCGCGGCGGGGCGCGGCGGAGCCGGGCGACGCGGAGGCGTTCCGGGCGCACATGCTGCTGGAGTTCGCCCGCATGTCGCTCGACGACGGCCTGGTCATGCAGTTGCACCCGGGGGCGGTGCGCAACCACAACCGGTGGCTGCACGCCCGGCACGGCCGCGACGTGGGCGGCGACATCCCCCAGGTCACCGAGTACGTGCACGCCCTCGCCCCGCTACTCGACGCACACGGCAACGACCCCCGGCTGCGGGTGGTGCTCTACACCCTCGACGAGGACACCTTCACCCGGGAGCTGGCGCCCCTCGCGGGCGGGTACGCCGCCCTGCTGCTCGGTGCTCCCTGGTGGTTCCTGGACTCCCCCGAGGTGCTGCGGCGCTTCCGCGAGTCGGTGACCGAGACCGCCGGCTTCTACAACACCGCCGGGTTCGTCGACGACACCCGGGCGTTCTGTTCCATCCCGGTCCGGCACGACGTGGCGCGCCGCGTCGACGCCGGCTTCCTGGCCCGGCTGGTCGCCGAGCACCGGCTGCCCATGGACGAGGCCGCCGAGACCATCGTCGACCTGGCGTACCGCCTGCCGAAGCAGGTCTTCAAGTTCGGGGAAGAGTCATGACCAGCATCACCGAGGTGACCGTGCACGACGTGCGGTTCCCCACCGCCGCCAGCGGCGACGGCTCCGACGCGATCAACCGCGGCGACTACTCGGCCACCTATGTGGAGCTGAGCACCGACGACGGGCCGACCGGCGCCGGGTTCACCTTCACCAACGGCCGCGGCAACGAGATCACCTGCACCGCCGTCGACGCCCTGGCCCATCACGTACGGGGACGTAGTGTCGCGGAGATCACCGCCGATCCGGTGGCGTTCTGGCGCTCGCTCGTCGCCGACGTGCAGTTGCGCTGGCTCGGCCCGGAGAAGGGGGTCATCCACATGGCCACCGGCGCGCTGGTCAACGCGGTGTGGGACCTGCGCGCCAAGCTGGCCGGCAAGCCGATGTGGCGCTACCTGGCCGAGCTGCCCACCGACGAGCTGGTGGCAAACGTCGACCTCACGCACATCACCGACGCGCTCACCGCCGACGATGCCGCCGCCATCCTGGACAAGGGGCGCGACGGGCTCGCCGACCGGCTGGCGCTGCTGGAACGCGAGGGCTTCCCGTCGTACACCACCTCGGTGGGCTGGCTCGGCTACCCCGACGACAAGGTCCGCGCGCTGACCCGGGAGGCGTACGCGCAGGGGTGGCGGGCGATGAAGATGAAGGTCGGTGGTCCGCCCACCGACGACCTGCGGCGGGCCCGGATCATCCGGTCGGAGATCGGCCCGGACGCGCTGCTGATGATGGACGCCAACCAGGTCTGGGACGTCGACGAGGCGATCACCAACATGACGGCGCTGGCCGAGGTCGACCCGTACTGGATCGAGGAGCCGACGCACGCGGACGACATCCTCGGCCACGCCCGGATCGCCCGCGCGATGGACGAGCTGACCGGCGGACGGTGCCGGGTCGCCACCGGCGAGGTGGCCGCCAACAAGGTCATCTTCAAGCAGCTGTTGCAGGCCGAGGCGATCGGCGTGATGCAGATCGACGCCTGTCGGGTCGGCGGGGTTGACGAGGTGCTCGCCGAGATCCTGATGGCGGCGAAGTTCGGGGTGCCGATCTGCCCGCACGCCGGTGGTGTCGGCCTCTGCGAGTACGTGCAGCACCTGGCGATCTTCGACTACCTGCGGGTGGGCACCGGTCTGGAGGGACGGATGGTGGAGTACGTCGACCACCTGCACGAGCACTTCGTCGACCCGGTACGCACCCGCGACGGGCGCTACCTGCTGCCGACCGCTCCCGGCTACAGCGCCACCATGCGCCCCGAGTCGATCGCCACCTTCCGCTTCCCGGACGGCCCGGCATGGCGGTGACCGTGGGCGCGTCCCGACTCGGGCTGGGCGCGGTACGCCGGTTGCCCGCCGAGACCCGTCCCCTGGTCCGTCCGGGCACCGTGCCGGCCGGTGTGGTGCACCTCGGGCTCGGCGCCTTCCACCGTGCCCACCAGGCCATCTACACCGAGCAGGCGATCGGCCTGGCCGGCGGCGACTGGGGCATCATCGGCGTGGCCCCCCGCAACGCGTGGATGGTGGCGACCCTGGCCGCCCAGGACAACCTCTTCAGCGTCAGCACGCTCTCCGCCGCCGACCAGCACACCCGCGTGGTCGGGTCACTGGCCGGGGTGCGGCTGGCTGCCGCCGACCCGCAGGCGGTGGTGGCCCTGCTGGCCGACCCGGCGATCCGGGTGGTCACCCTGACCGTGACCGAGAAGGCGTACCAACTCGACCCGGCCGCCGGCACGCTGCGCCCCGACACCGACCTGGTCGCCGACCTGACCACCGACCGACCGCCGGCCACCGTGCCGGGACTGCTGGTGCGCGGCCTGCTGGCCCGCGCCACCGCCGACGCCGGACCGATCGCCCTGGTCAGCTGCGACAACCTGCCTGCCAACGGCCGCCGGCTGCGCGGCCTGGTGACCCAGTCCCTGGCGTACGCCGGCACACCGCAACAGGTGCTCGACTGGGTCGAGGGGCAGGTCGGTTTCCCGGGCACCATGGTGGACCGGATCGTCCCCGCCAGCACTCCGGAGACCCTCGCCGCGGCCGAGCGGGCGCTCGGCGTCGAGGATCTCGCGGCGGTGGCGGCCGAGCCGTACACCCAGTGGGTGATCGAGGACGACTTCCCCGGCGGCCGACCGGCGTGGGAGCGCGCCGGGGCGGTGCTCTGCGCGGACGCGGGGCCGTGGGAGCGGCTGAAGTTGCGCGCCCTCAACGGCGTGCACTCGGCGACCGCGTATCTCGGCGCGCTGGCCGGCTGCGAGACGATCGCGGAGGCCCTCACGCTGCCGCACCTGGACACGGTGCTGCGCCGGCTGATCGCCGAGGACGTGGCCGCCAGCTTCGCTCCACCCGACGGGGTGGACGTGGTCGGCTACGGCGAGCAGGTGCTGGAACGCTTCGGTAACCCGGCGATCCGGCACCGTACCCTCCAGGTGGCGATGGACGGGTCGCAGAAACTGCCGCAGCGCATCCTGCACACGGTCGCCGACCTGCGCGCGGCCGGGCGGCCGGCTCGCTGGGCGGCGCTGGTCGTCGCCGCCTGGATCCGGTTCGTCCAGGGCAGCGCCGACGACGGTCGCGCCCTGCCGCTGGACGACCCGCTGGCCGAGCGGCTCCACGCGGCGTTGGCCGCCGCGCCGCAGACCCCGTCGGGGGCGGTGGATGCCGTGCTCGGCCTCGACGAGGTCGTCCCGCCCGCGGTGGCCGCCGACGCGCAGGTCCGCGCCGACGTGGTCGCCTGGCTCACCGACCTGCACCAGCACGGTGTACGCGCCACCCTGGCCGGTTCGGTGTGACGAGTCCCCGGGTGGCGCTGGTGGGGGCGAACGGGCACGGGCGCTGGCATCGCCGCGTGATCGGGCCGCTGCACGATGCCGGCCGGGTACGCCTGGTCGCCCTGGTCGACACCCGGCCGATCGAGTGCGAACCGGCGGCGCCGGTGCCGGCCGGCGTCCCGGTGTTCCCCGATCACCGGGTGATGCTCGCCGACGTCACGCCGGACGTGGTGGTCATCTGTACCCCACCGCACACCCATCTACGGATCGCCCGGGACTCGGTGACCGCCGGGGCGGACGTGCTACTGGAAAAGCCGCCGGTGCTGTCCACCGCCGAGCACCAGGAGCTGTCCGGGGCGGTGGCCACCACCGGTCGGATCGTCCAGGTCGGGTTCCAGGCGCTCGGTTCGGCGGCGCTTACCGCGTTGACGGATGCGGTGTCGGCCGGGCGGTCGGGGGCGGTCAGCGGCATCGCCACGGTGGCCGCCTGGCAACGCCCGGACGCCTACTACGCCCGCGCGCCCTGGGCCGGGCGTCGGCTGCTCGACGGGCGGCCGGTGCTCGACGGTGCGCTGGCCAACCCGCTCGCGCACGCGGTCATGCAGTGTCTGGCGGTCGCCGAGGTGGTCGGCGGCGGACCGGTGGAGCCGGTCAGCATCGAGGTGGAGCGCTACCGGGTGCGGCCGATCGAGGTGGACGACACCGCAGCGCTGCGGGTGCGGCATCGGCACGGCCCGCCGATCGTGGCCGCGGTGACCCTGGCCGGCGAGGACTTCATCGCCGGCGAGGTGATCGTCACCGGCGACGCCGGGCGCGCGGTGCTGGAGTACCCGACCGATCGACTGCTGTTGCCTGGGGAACCCACCGCCCGTGCGGTGCCCGGACGGCGCGGGCTGCTGGAGAACCTGCTGGCCCACCGGGCCGATCCACGGGTACCGCTGATCGCGCCGCTGGCCCGGACCGCGCCGTTCACCGCCGTCCTGACCGCCCTGCAGGCGGCACCCGAGCCGGCGCTGCTCGATGGCGCGCTGGTGGACGCCGTCGGTGCCGGCGCGCAGCGGGTGCTGCGGGTGCGCGGCGTCAATGAGGTGCTACGTCGGGTGGCCGACGAGGGCCGACTACCGTCGGAACTCGCCGTGCCGTGGGCGATAGCGCCTTGGCGGACCGAACTCGGTCGGCAAGAAGAGGAAATGCCGGCATTCCGGGGCCAGTGAGCCTGTGAAGCGGCACATCCTGGATCAGCTCGACCTGGCCGAGCAGCGGTTCAGCGCCATCCTCGACCAGCCCGCCTGAGCCGCACCCGGCCCGCGCGCCGGGCCGGCGGTCACCGTTGGGCCGGGGCTCCGGTGGGTGGGGTGGTTGGCAGGTTGAGCCTGCTCACCAGCAGTTCGGCCTGGGCCACCGACCCGCCGCCGACCCCGAGTCCGCCACGCGCGGCACGGTAGAACGCGTCGCGTGCCTCGTTGGCGCGGTGCAGCAACGTGGACCGGTCGGCATCGGCCTGCCCGTCCCGGGCCAGCCGCTCGACCTCCCAGACGGTGTCCCGCCACGCCCGCGCCGCCGTCACCGTCGGCGCGTCGCCGAGCAGTAGCGTGTTCTCCCAGGCCAGGGTGTGCCGGAAGTCGGCCTCCGCGAGCGCGGCGAGCGCCGCGTCCCGGTCGACGTGACCGCCGGTCAGCCGGCTGGCGATGGTGTGTGCCTCCTTGAGCGCACGGGCGAATTCGGCGTACGCGTCGAGTCGGCGCTCGTCCCAGCGCACCGTCTGGTTGCGTCGCCACCGCGACCGGTCGGCCAGCGAGGTGGCGACGATCGTGCCGACCGTGCCGATCAGCACACCGAGTAGTGCGGGTAGCTGCGCAGCGATACCGTCCATGGCCGGACAGCCTGGCAGCAGCCGACGGCCTTCGTCCACCGTCGACAATCGAGCTGCGATGGGTACGATGCGATGATCTAGGCCCTTTCCAGACGACGACCAGTCCGACAGGAGCGCGGCATGGCCAGCTCAGTGGCCCGCGAGGCTCGACCGACCGTGCCGATGGTGAATCCGCTGACCCAGCTTTCCCTCGCCGAACTGCGCCGCCGCACCAGCGTCAAGTGGCGCCAGTACGCCGATGACGTGCTGCCCCTGTGGGTGGCCGAGATGGACGTGCCGTTGGCCGCGCCGGTCGCCGAGGCGCTGCACGACGCGGTCGGGCGTGGTGACACCGGATATGCCTACGGCACGGGGTACGCCGAGGCGCTCGCCGACTTCGCGGCCCGCCGGTGGGGCTGGTCCGACCTGGCGGTCGACCGCACCGCCCTGGTCCCGGACGTGATGCTCGGCATCGTCGAGGTGCTCCGGCTGCTGACCGCTCCCGGCGACGCGGTCGTGGTCTGCGCACCGGTCTACCCGCCGTTCTACGCCTTCGTCAGCCACGCCGACCGGCAGGTGATCGAGGCACCGCTCGGCGCGGACCAGCGGATGGACCTGGCGACGCTGGGCGAGGCGTTCCGCCGGGCCCGCGCGGGCGGCCGCCGGGCGGTGTTCCTGCTCTGCAACCCGCACAACCCGACAGGTGTCGTGCACCGGCGTGCCGAACTCGAAGCGGTCGCCGACCTTGCCGGCCGGTACGGGGTACGGGTGGTCTCCGACGAGATCCACGCCCCGCTGGTGCTGCCCGGGGCGCGGTTCGTTCCGTACCTCACGGTGTCCGGCACCGAGGACGCCCTGGCCGTGCTGTCCGCCTCCAAGGCGTGGAACCTGGCCGGGCTGAAGTCGGCGCTGGTGGTGGCGGGCCGGCACGCGGTCGCCGATCTGCGGCGGATGCCGGAGGAGGTCTGCCACGGGCCGAGTCACCTGGGCGTCGTCGCGCACACCGCCGCCTTCCGCGACGGCGGTGAATGGCTGGACCGCCTGCTGGCCGGTCTCGACCGCAACCGCGAACTGCTGGGGGTGTTGCTGGCCCGGCATGCGCCGGCCATCCGGTACCACCGCCCCGAGGGCACCTACCTCGCCTGGTTGGACTGCACCGCCCTCCGCATCGACAGCGTCCCGGTCGGCGACGAGCCGGGCGTGGTGACCGACATCGGCGGGCCGGCGAGGCTGTTCCTCGACCGTGCACGGGTCGCCCTCAGCTCCGGGCACGTCTTCGGCACCGGCGGTGCCGGCTTCGTACGGCTCAACTTCGCCACGTCGCCGGAGATCCTGACCGAGGCGGTGACCCGGATGGGACACGCCGTCACCGAACACCACACGTCGCACGCCTGACCGACCCGGAACGGGTCAGACGAAGAACCCTTCACGCAGGTTGATGCCGTGTTCCAGCCACGCCTTCATACAGCAGAGCATGTTGGTCCAGCCCTCACAGTTGCCGTACGAGGCCGCCTGGCCCTCGGGGGTGGGCCGCCACCCCTGCTCGGCGATGGTGACCAGGGTCCGATCGTCATCGAGTGACTCGAACTCCATGGTGACGGTGGTGAAGTAGGAGGCACCGGCGACCGGTGCGTCGTTTGTGGACTGGGCGCCATCGGCCGCCTCCCAGCGCAGCACGATCCGCCGGTCCTGTTCGACCTCGACCACCTCGACCGGGAAGGCCCCGGGGAAGTCGGCGAAATCCCAGCTGACGGTGGCG
Source organism: Micromonospora sp. ATLC16 (assembly GCF_057196645.1). Classification (NCBI taxonomy): domain Bacteria; kingdom Bacillati; phylum Actinomycetota; class Actinomycetes; order Micromonosporales; family Micromonosporaceae; genus Micromonospora; species Micromonospora sp. ATLC16. Next base: position 60,501 of record NZ_JBXUOW010000019.1, on the reverse strand, counting down.
CCGGTGACCAGTCTGCCCTTCGCGCCACCGGTGGTGAAGTACCGGGAGAGCTGGTCGGGATCGACCACCGCCTCGAACACCTCGTGCAGCGGACGGCTGATCCGCCCGGCGATCTTGAATCGCAGGTCCATGGCGGTCCCCTCTCGCATCGTCAACACGTTATAGTTTTATAACATGTCGAGCCTTCGTGGCGGACGCGTCAGCCCGGAACAGGTCGACGAGGACCGCGTTTTCAAAGCGCTGGCGTCGTCGACCCGGCGGCAGATCCTCGACGCGCTCAAGGACCAGGCCCGGACCACCGGTGACCTCTGCGAACGGTTCCCGCACCTGGACCGCTGCACGGTCATGCAGCACCTGCGGGTGCTGGAGGCGGCCGGGCTGGTCATCGCCCAGCGCAAGGGCCGCGAGCGGTGGAACCATCTCGACCCGCTACCGATCAAGCACATCCACGACCGGTGGATCGGCGAGTACGCCAGCGCCGCGGTGGGCATGCTGGCCACCCTCAAGAGCGACCTCGAAAGTCGTACGCCGTAGTCGCGGCAGCGGTCGGCGACGCGGAGCCGACGGTCCCTCTGGGCACCCGCACACCGGCGAATGTGTGGCCACCCGTGCCGTCTGACCGCCAGAGTCGAGCGGGCCGCCCGAACCGGCAGCCGCCAGTAGGGCCGACGGTCGACCGGAGGCGACGGCGACCGTCCATCGGCCGGGCAGCAGCAGCGAGGCGTCGCGATCCAGGGGCGGGCTCCTGGATCGCGACGTCGCGCCGCCCCTACCCGTTGAACCGCACGGTGCCGTCGGTGACGGTCAGCGCTGGGCCGGCTCCCACCACACCAGATTCGCGGCGACCTGGGCGACCGGCTCGATGATCTCCCACCCTTCGGTGATCAGCCCGTCGTCGATCCGCCAGATGTCGACGACCGCGATCTCCGGCCCGGCGTCCGGAAGCCAGCGCCGTGAGTACACCACGACGTGATCACCGTCGGCCAGCACCTGGTGAATCTGGACCTGCATACCGGCGAGCGGCACCAGCGCGGCACGGACGGCCGCGAGCCATTCCCCCTTGGTCGAGGTGGTCGAACCCGGCCGGTGGTGCACGAAGTCGTCACTCAGCGACTGCGCGAGCGCATCGAGGTCACCCGTCTCGATCAGCCCTGCCAGCGCCCGTTGGACGATGGTCTTGTTCTGCGTGGTCATGGACGCAGTGTTTCCACATCCGCGACGTCTGTCGATGACATCGGATTTCATGGCGCCCGGCCCATCGATGGGTACGCTCCATGATCGTGCACACGGTCGGAGAACTCCTACGGCAGTGGCGACAACGCCGGGGACTCAGCCAACTCGATCTCGCTATCGCCACCGACGTCTCGGCCCGTCACGTCAGCCTGGTCGAGACGGGCAAGTCCAGACCGAGCGCGGACATGATCCTCCGGCTCGCCGCTCAACTCCACGTGCCGCTGCGCGATCGCAATCGGCTCCTGCTCGCCGGCGGCTTCGCACCCCGCTACACCGAACGTCCACTCGACGACAATGCGCTGACGGCCGCCCACGACGCGATCCGCCGGGTGCTCCACGCCCACGAGCCGTACCCAGCGGTGGTCTTCGACCGCCGATGGAACATCGTGATGACCAACCGCGCCGTCGACCCGTTCTTCGCACAGGTAGCCCCCGACCTGCTGCGACCACCGGTCAGCCTGGTACGGCTGGGACTGCATCCACGCGGGCTCGCCCGCCTGGTCGTCAACCTCGCCGACGTACGCGCGGCGTTCCGCACCCGGATCGCACGCCAACTCGCCACCGCTCCCGACCCTGACCTCACCGCACTCTACGAAGAACTCCTGGCGCCCGAACCCGACGACACGTCAGACCAACGGATCGACGCCGACGTCGTGCTCCCGATGATCCTCAACGTCGACGGACGAGAACTGCGGCTGTTCTCCACCATCACCACATTCGGCACCCCGATGGACATCACCATCGACGAGATCGCGATCGAGTCCTACTACCCCGCAGACGCGGAGAGCGCCACCTACTTCACCGAGTAGCGGGCAGGCGGCGGCAGGCGGCTTACGCACCCGCCGCCTGCCGCGTCGCCAGGGCAGACGCTCAGGGTGCCGGCGTACTCAACCCTCGGACGCGACGGCGGACAGCCAGTCCTCGACCGGGGTGAGCGGGACGGCAGGGGGGCGTTCGACCGCCGTCGTCAGCTCGATCCGCCGGCCCTCGGCGGCCGACCGGAGCAGGCTGCTCATGATGTCGAGTACGTGCAGCCCCACGTCGCCGCTGGCCCGTGGTGGACGCGTCTCGTCGGCCCGGACCAGGTCGATCAGGCCGACTCCCCGGGCGGCGGCGACGTAGCCGGCCTGCGGTTCAAGGGTGCGCCACTCGGAGCCGCCGAGCGCGAGGTGGCGGACCTCGCCGTCGAAGTTGTTCGGATCGGGCACGGCGAGGGTGCCCTCCTCCCCCTGTACCTCGATCGGCACGGCCGTCGTGGCGACACCGTCGAAGGTGGTCGTGAGAGTGCTCAGGGCACCATTCGCGTGTTCCAGCACACCGCTCACGTGGGTCGGGACCTCCACCGGGATCCGCTGCCCGAGGCGGGGTCCCGAGCCGATGACCCGGGTGTCCCGCAGCCGGCTCGCCGCTCCGATGACCGCGCGGACCGGCCCGAGCAGGTGGACCAGAGCGGAGAGGTAGTACGGCCCCATGTCCATGAGTGGGCCGCCGCCCGGGGCGTAGTAGAAGTCGGGGTTGGGGTGCCAGCGCTCGTGTCCCGGGGTGACCATGACGGCCGACGCGGAGAACGGGCGTCCGATCAGGCCACCGTCGATGGCCGCTCGGGCGGTCTGCGTACCGGTGCCCAGAACGGTGTCCGGCGCGCATCCGACGCGGACGCCGGCCGACGCCGCCCGGTTCATCAGCGACAGGCCCTCCGGGAACGTGACGGTGAGCGGCTTCTCGACGTAGACGTGCCTGCCGGCGTCGAGCGCCGCGCACGAGATCTCGGCGTGCGCCGCCGGGATGGTCAGGTTGAGCACCGTTTCCACGTCGGGGTGGTGAAGCAGTCGCTCGACACTGACCGCCTCCGCGCCGGGAATCGTGGCGGCGGCTGCGTCGGCCCGGGCCGCGTCCAGGTCGGCCACCGCGACCACGCGCACGGTCGGATGGTCGGCCAGCGTGTTCAGGTACGCACGGGAGATGACCCCGAGACCTACGATGCCGACGCCGTGCGGGTCGCCCACACCATTCCCCTCTCGATGACGGTACGGACGCTCGGGTGCTCCAGCACGTCGAGGCTGTGCCCCGGAGTCGTCACCACGACCCGCCCAGCGCCCCAGCGTCGGGTCCAGATCGCCGGTGAGGTGACCGGCCGGTGCCACGGGTGCCACTCCCGGGTCGGGTGGGTGGTGGTGGCCAGGACGTCGATCAGGTCGTCGTGCAGTACCCAGTACTGCTCGGTGACCAGGTCGAAGTCCTCGATCCCGGCGGTGATCGGATGCTCCCGGCCGAGGTCGGTGATGGTGACCGCGTGGGGCAGGAAGTTGTCCGCCTCGCCGCCGGCACGGTCGCACGGCTGGACCCCCGGATGGGTGGCGAACTGGCCGCCCACCAGGTGCAGGTAGTCCGAACAGACGCGGAACGAGTCGACGATGCCGCCGTGCCAGCCGGTGAGACCCGTGCCGGCGACGACCGCCGCGGCCAGGCCCGCCACCTGCTCGGCGGTGATCTGCGACATCGTCATGCACTGCACGATGAGGTCGGTGTCGGCCAGCTCGGCGGCGTCGGCGTAGATCTCGGTCGACCCCTCCACCCGTACCGCGTATCCGCTGCGTTCGAGGAACGGGATGAACAACTCTGTCGCCTCGACCGGCCGGTGGCCCTCCCACCCGCCTCGGACCACAAGGGCTTTCCGCCGCGTCACACCCACTCCTTCCCGGCCGCCGCACCGGGCCACACCGCTGCCTCCCGGGTCGACACCTGCACATCCGACCGCCGCCAACCGTACCCGGGCCGACAGCCTGACTCAGCCCTTCACCCGAGGCACCGCAATCCGCACCTACCTGCCATGCACCGGAGTAATGGTTCCGCTCCCAGTCTGCGCCCGCTGTTCCCGGGTTCTCCGCCGCGGCCGAGGCGCTGTCCCACGGCGGGGTGGCCCGCGCTGGTCCGACTGGTACCGGCTCCGCGTCGTGCTCGATCGCGGCTGGCGCGGCGCACAATGAGACGATGAAGACGACCCGGGTCGCCCTCTACCGTTTCCGGCTTCCGCTGCCACGCGGCGACATGATTGTCCGCCGGCAGGGCAGGACGATGAGCATCCGATGGGACGACGAGCCGGTCGCGGTGTTGACCGTGGTGTGGGTCGATGACGAGTCCCGGCACCGCTACTTCGTCGACCGCGATCTGGCCGACCGGTTCGACCTACGCCCCGCCGAGCGGGACTGGCAGTTCCTGTGGGTGGACCTTGAACCGGCCACGGCCGCGCAGTGGCGGGCCGCGGCGGAGAACTACCTGACCCTGATCCAGGTTGCCGAGCGCGACCGGCACGCGGCCCGGGATCACCCACCGTGGTTCCGGCGCAAGGCCGCCGCCGAGCGTGCCCTGGCCCGGCACCGCACGGCGCTCGACGCCGCCGACAACGCCTACGCGCCGGTACGGGAAGCGGCCTCGCGAATGCTCGACGAGTGGTACGCCCCGATCGAGGCGCGGGAGCGAGCCATCGCGGCAATCATCGGCAAGCCGCTGTGGAGGTACGTGCGCAGGGGCGACATCGCTCATGTGCACGCGGCCGAGTCAGGCGGGTCGACCGCCGAACAGCTCATCTCGGCGATCACGCGGCAGAAGGGGATCACCGCCTTCCGGTGGGAGCCCGATGCCGTGGCGAAGGCCGTGGAGTTGCTCGGTGAAGACGGATTCGAGGTGTGGTGGCACCGGTTCGCCGGGAATTGGCAGTACCGGCTCCAGCAGAACGATGAATCACGGCGGGCCGGCGGCACCGGCCTCGCCGGCACCGGCGGCTTCGGAATCTAAGCGCGCGCCGTCCCCCGGATCCGCGTCGATAGCGGCACGGGCCAGCGCCGCACCCGCTCCCCTGCCCTCGTACGCCGGCGAGACCTCGGTGTGCACGAACGCCACGAGTTCCGCAGTGCGGATGTACTGCGCGAAACCCGCGACCGTCGACTCTCCCTCGACCCGAGCCTCGTACCGATTGGCCTCGGGGGCCTCGCTCACGTTCACAACCATGTGTCCTCCAGCTCGCTGTGCTGCGCATCGACGCCGCTCCGCGATCACCGGATGCTGCGGATGCGTAGTATCAGCAGCCCGGATGCCACAGCGCACAGGAATCCGAAGACGAACAGCGCCGGGTAACCGCCGAACCAGGTGATCAACGCACCGGCCACCGCTCCGGCCAGCAGCTGCGGCAAGCCGGTGGCCACCTGCAGGATGCCCAGGTCACGGCCCTCGCTGTCGGCATCGGGCAGGACCAGGGACATGACTGCCAGGTCGACTGCGAAGTAGGTGCCGATCGAGGCGCCCAGGCAGGCTGCGTAAATCAGCATTCCGGTCCAGGTGGGCATCGCCAGGGGGATGGTCATCGACGCGGCGACGCCGAGGGCACTCACCCCGACGACCATCTTCCGGCGATCCACCTTGTCGGCGATCCAGCCCGTGAGGCCAGCCACGACCACCCACACCAGGATGCTCAGCGTCAGCATGGTCGTCACCGCCGCCGCCACATTCTCGCCGGGCACGTTCTCGGAGCCGATGTAGTCCTGCAAGGTGTAGTAGAGGTAGCCGCTGACCACGTAGTAGGACGCGAAGAGCATGAACCGGCTGGCGAATGCCAGCCGAAAGTCGCGGGCGGCGAAGGCGGCGAAGAACGAGTGCAGCAGCTCGCCGAGACGCCTGCGCTCACGCACGACGAGCGGCAGGTCCCGCGCCGACCCCTCCCGGGCTCCGACCAACAGCAGCGCGGTGGTGACCAGCAGCACCCCGGCGATGACCGCATAGGCGGTCAGTTGGCTCACCCGGCTGGCGACCTGCACGCCCAGCACGACGCCGGCCGGGGTGCCCATCCCGATGACTCCGGCCGCCAGGCCACGACGGTCATCGGGAACCCGGTCGGGCAGGATCGCGGTGATCGCGCCGGAGTAGAGGTTCGCCGCGAACCACAACACCAGGGTGGTCGCGATCAGCCCCAGCAGGCTGTCGGCCAAGCCCATGAGGATGCAGGCGACAGCCGAGACCACTGCGGCCCCGGCGATCCAGGGCGTCCGACGACCGAACCGGGAACGCGTGCGGTCGGACAGCGCACCACCGAGGGGAATCGCCACCATCGTCGCGACGGCGGCAAGCGTATTGAGCAGGGCGAGGTTGCCGACCTTCGACGCCGGGTCCACCGCCTCGACCTGCGCCGGGAGGATGACCGCCGAGATGCCGTTGAAGAGCGCGTACATGGCCGCCGTGGCCGGAAAGAGCAGGACCAGCAGGCGGCCGACACGTGGTCGGGACGCCGATGCGTGCGGGGGGCGGCGTACGTCGGTCACGAGGTCTCCGGTCAGGTCGAGCGGAGTAAGGATCATGCCAGAATCGCCGGGCTGGCTTCGACAGCGTGGATGGTATCGTCCGCCTGTGGAAGGCGCTCCGTACCGTTTTGACGGGTTCGAGCTTGACACCTCGCTCTACGAACTGCGGCTCGCGGGCAAGCGTGTCCCGCTGGAGCCACGGGCCTTCGACGTCCTGCTGCACCTGATGAGGAATCGCGACCGAGTCGTCTCCAAGGAGGAGCTTCTCGACTCGGTCTGGGGCGACCGTTTCGTGACCGAAGCCGCGGTCACCACGGTGCTCCGGGCCGTCCGGCTGGCGATCGGCGACGCCGGCAAGGAACAGCGGCTGATCCGTACCGTCTATCGCCGGGGCTACCAGTTCATCGGGCCCGTCACCCAGACGCCGGCCAGCTCGGCGGCTGGAGATGCCGGGCCGCTACCCGCACGGTTGGCGATGTCGTCAGGTCTCGGATTTTCCGGACGGCAGCACGAACGTGCGGCACTCACGGACGCGTGGAAGGAGGTGCTCGCCTCGCGGCAGCGTCGGATGGTGCTGCTGAGCGGCGAGGCGGGGATAGGTAAGACGACGCTGTGTTCGGTGTTCGCGGCCTCGGTGCAGCACGAGGCGGTGGTGCTGTACGGGCGTTGCGACGAGGAGTTGTCGATTCCCTATCAACCCTGGCGGGAAGTGCTGACGAGTCTCGACCGCGATGCCCACGATGTCGTCGACGGCCGCCGCGACGCGCTCGCACCGCTGCTGGGCGGCGCGAGCGCGATGAACCTGGAATCGGATTCGGCCCGGTTCGCGCTCTACAACTCGGTCCTCGACATACTCGATGCCGTCTCGGTGCGCGGTCGACCGGCGCTCGTCGTGCTCGACGATCTGCACTGGGCGGACATGCAGACGCTCGCTCTGCTGCGGCACGTCGCCGAGCGGGCCCTGACGACGCCGGTCCTGGTGATCGCGACGTTGCGCGATTCCGACTTCGACGCCTCGCATCCGCTGAACGCGTTGCTGGCCGCCACCCATCGCGAGCCGGGGACCACCCGGCTGGCCCTGCGCGGTCTCGACAACAGCGAAATGCTCGGCCTGCTGGAGACGATCGCCGGCCACGAGATGGACCAGAACGGGCTCACGCTGCGGGATCTGTTGCGCGCCGAGACCGAGGGCAACCCGTTCTTCGTCACCGAGATTCTGCGTCATCTCGCCGAGACCGGGGCGATCAGCCGCCAGCAGGACGGTCGCTGGGCGACTCCGACACGGCTGCTGACCCGGGGCCTGCCCGTCAGCGTCCGGGAGGTCGTGGGCCGCCGCGTCCAGCGCCTCGGATCCGAAACGCGGCGAGCGTTGGACACCGCGTCGGTGCTCGGCCGGGACTTCGAACTCGATCTTCTCTCCGAACTGCTCGGCGAAGCTCCACTGCAAACATTCGAACGGCTGGCACCGGCGGTCGACAACGCTCTCGTCACCGACGCCGTCGGGCGATTCGCGTTCACGCACGCCATCGTCGCTCACACGCTGTACGCCGAGTTGAACCCCACCGCGCGGGCGTTCATCCATCAGTCGGTCGCGAAGGCGATGGAGCGACGGGTCGGCGATGACGCGGGCGAACGGGCGGCCGAGATCGCCCACCACTGGATCCATGCCGTCGCACCTGCGAACCGGGCCAAGGCAGCGGAATATTCACAGCAGGCGGGGGCCTACGCGCTGACTCACGTCGCGCCGGACGAGGCGGTCAACTGGTATCGCCACGCCCTTGGGCTCCTTCCCGCCGGTCCCACGGTGCAACGCGGTGAATGCCTCGTCGGTCTCGGCACCGCCCAGCGTCAATCCGGTGACCCCGCGCACCGTGAGACGCTGCTCGAAGCCGGTCGCCTCGCGATCGAACTCGACCACGACGGCCTTCTCGTCCGTGCCGCACTCGCCAACAACCGGGGCGACGTCAGCGGATTCGGGACGACAGACGACGACCGGGTCCAGATCCTGCGCCGTGCGATCGCCGCGCAGCCCGACCCGGCGGACGGCGCGCTGCTCCACGCGATTCTCGCCATCGAGATCCATGCCACCGCCGCCGAGGACCTGGAAGAGGCCGCCGCCCGCGCGGTGACGCTCGCCCACGAGGCCGGCGACGACCACGTCCTCGCGCACGTCGTGCGGCTCACCGAAAGCGCCCTGCGCACGCTGGACGCCCTTGATCGTCGTGAGCAGTTGTTGCAGGTGGGCATCACGGCCGCGGAGCGAACCGGTGACGCGCGGTTGCGCGGCATCCTCTCGATGTCCCACCACGAGATCGCGCTTGAGCGCGGCGACCGCGAGGCGATGAACCGGGAGAGGGACATCCGCCACGCATTCGCCCAGCGCAGTCCGGAACCCTTCGTCCGCTGGACCGACGCCCAGACGTCCTCGATGCACCATTTCCTGGACGGTGACCTGGCGGAAGCCGAGGCCGCCGCGAACGCCGCCCTCGAACTCGGCGTGGCGACCGGTCAGCCCGAGGCGTTCTTCGGTTACGCGGGCCAGCTCTTCCAGATCCGCCGGGCCCAGGACCGGCTGGCAGACGTGGCCGAGGCCATGGGGCAGGTCCTCCACCAGAACCCGACGCTGCAGGTCTTCCGGGCGGGCATGGCCTACGTGTGGTGCGAACTCGGCCGGGCAGCCGACGCCCGGGCGCTCACCGACTCCCTCGACGTCTCCGCAGGCGGCGCACCCCAGTTCTGGTCGACCTCCCTGATGCTGTGGGCCGAGGTCTGCCACCGGCTCGTCCTTCCCCTCCCCGCCTCCCGGCTCGTGCCACTGCTCGACGGCTGGCGCGACCGGGTCGCCAGCACCGGCGCCACCACCGAAGGTTCGATCGCCTACGGGCTCGGCCTCGCACTGGCCACCGTCGGGCACCGCGAGGAGGCGGCGGCCGCCTACGACCTCGCCCTGACCGTGAACCGGCGGCTGCGCTCCCCTCTGCTCGTCGCCCGCACCCAGATCGCCTATGCCGAACTGCTTGCCGGGACCGAACCCGACCGGGCGCACTCTCTCGTCACCGACGCGCAAGCAGCCGCCAGGCGTTTCGGGCTCGCATTCGTCGACCGTCGTGCCCGGCAACTGCTCGATCGCCCCCGCTGAGACTCACACCCCCAACCGGAACGCCTCGACATGCCGCTGGCGGGCCGGAACCCGCAGCGCGCGAAGGCTGCGCTGCACAGTGGTGGCCATCGCCGCCGGACCGCACAGATAGACGTCCCGCTCGGCGATGTCGGGGACCAGGCCGCGCAGGCTCTCCGGGCTGAACGGCTGGCTGCCGTCGGCGGTGCGACCGGTCAGCAGATGCAGGCGGGCGCCCCTGGCCTGTACGAGATTGCGCAGCTCACCGATCAGCACCGCGTCGGCGGCGGTGCGGGCCCGGTAGAGCACCACGACGTCTCCGGTCAGCTCCGGGTCCTCCAGCAACGCCCGGATCGGAGTGATGCCGATGCCGCCGGCGATCAGCAGGGTGTTCTCCCGGGTGCGGCTGGCGGTGGTGAGGGCACCGTACGGTCCTTCGGCGTAGACCCGGGTGCCCACCGGCAACTGCCGTAGTCCAGCGCTGGTGGAGCCGATCGCCTTCGCGGTCAGCCGCAGCGTGCGGCCGTCGGGTGCCGCCGACAGCGACCACGGGTTGACCTGCCACCAGGAGTTGTGCCCAGGGAAACGCCACCAGAAGAACTGGCCCGGACGGGCGCGCAGCCGGTCGAGGCGGTTGCCGGCAATGTAGACGGACACGGCGTTGTCGGTCTCCGGCACCACCGCGACGACCCGCAGCCGGTGCCGGACGTTGCGCACCAGCGGCACGAACAGGCGGTTGATCAGCAACGAACCGACCGCGAAGGCCCACAACCCCCACCAGTACGCCTTGGTGACGTCGCTGTTGGCGAACGAGGCGCCCTCGTAGATCTGGTGGATCACCGAGAGCACGATCACCACGTACACCACCAGGTGGATGGCGTGCCAGGTCTCGTAGGACATGCGCCGGCGGGCCATCCGTACCGAGGTGAACGCCATGACGCCGATCAGGACTGCGGCGATCATGCCGAGTAGTACCGGCATCTGCTTGGCCAGGTTCGGGATCTCGGCGAAGAACGAGATCCGGTCGAGCTGTGCGTAGCCGAGCATCACGAAGGTCGGATGCAGCACGACCAGCCAGAAGATCGCGAACCCGGTCCAGCGGTGCCAGTTGGTGAGTTTGTCCATGCCGATCCGTCGTTCCAGGAACGGCACCCGACCGATCAGCAGTAGTTGCAGTGCCACCACGAAACCCAGATGCAGGCCGAGGAAACGGCCGATCCCGGTCAGGGTGTTCGGCACCGGCCGGCTCGGGTGGGCGAACATGACCTGGAGGATCACCAGGTTGACCAGGAGAAAGATCCAGAGCAGCAGGTACGCGACCCGGGCCTGGCCGATGCGGCGCACCGGTGCTGCCGGGGCGGCGGTGAAGGTGGTCGTGGACATCGCGAGCCTTCCTGAAGTGGTCCTGTTCGGGCCGGCGTGAGATTTCGTTCGGTGGCCTAGCGGGACGGCGCGGTCGCCGTCACACCGATCTCCGGCAGGCGGACCTTTCCGTCCGCCTCAGCGTGCCAGCGCCACCGCGCGCCCGGAAGATCGCCGAGCACGATCGCGACCTGCCCGGTGCCGGGCCCACAGGCGGCGAGCAGATGCGCTGCCTCGTCGGCCGGCGGCGTCTCGGCGATCACCGCCAGGGCGGTGAGCGAGCGACGGCGGGCGGCAAGGCGCACCATCCCGTCGTCGGTCTCCTGGCCAGAGTCATTTATCCGCAGCTCAGTGACGGATCGCAGGCGTAGTGCGGACTGTGGCAGGCCGGGTGGCTGGCCGCCGAGTCCCGGCACCGACAGCACCGGCAGATCCGGACGGAAGCGGGTCAGGTCGGCCATGAGGTTGGCCAGGACGTCGATGGCGACCCCGGCCGATCCACCGATCGCCAGCACTCCGTCGAGCCAGGTGAGATCCACGAACAGGGTTCCGTTGTCGTCTCCGCCAACCCGCACCAGGCACGGCGTGACCGCGTCACCCCGGGTGGGCCGTCCGGCGGCGGCGTCGGCGGGGCGCGTCCACACACCGTCGGCCTCGGCCAGCCAGGGCGTTCGCGGGGTGTGGTCGGCGGTGACCCAGGCGGTCACCGCGCCAGTGTCCACGCGCAGAGCGTACGCCTCGACCTGATCGGCGGTCAGTTCGGCGGACGCCTGCCAGGCCAGCGCGGGACGATTCTGGTCGGCGGTGAACTCGGCGGACAGCTGCGCGCGCGTACGCATTCGTTCCTGGATCTGGCGGTGCCAACGGGCGTTGTCGGCGTAGGCGCGGCGACGTCGGCGAAGCCAAGAGACGAGCCGGCGGCGGAAGATCACCAGGAGGCTGAGCAGGGCCAGGATCACCGCCCCGAGCAGCGCGGCGGCGACCTTCCAGGTGAGCAACGGCGTGCTGTCGGCGGCCGCGGTGGAGCCGATCCGGCCGAGCCGGACGTCGGGCCCCGTCGCATCGGCCGGCAGCAACAGAACCCATCCAGGGCGTACCTCGCCGGAGTCGGTGAGGGTGCCGCCGTCGCTCTGCGGGCGGGACCGGTTCAGGTCGAGAATCTCGGCGGCGCGGGCCGGGTCGCCGAGCGTTCGCTGGGCGATCTGTGCCAGGGAGTCGGCGCGCCCGCCGTTCTCTCCGGGGCTTCGCACCACGGCGACCTTGACCACCTCGTCGGGGGCTGCCGAGACGGCTGCCGGTACGGCCAGGACGGCGGTGAGCGCCGCGAGCAGCAGCAGGACGGCACGGCGGATCATCGGGCCGCCGTCCAGCCCTGGGTGGCGGCGCTGGTGATGATCGTGTCGGTGCTCTTGTCGGCGACGTTGCGGTAGAGCGGCGATCCGTCCAACGTCACCTGTTTGGTCCCATCCTTGCGGCTCAGCCACCAGACCCGGCCGTCGTCGATGCCCTTGAGCTCGACCTTGCCGCCGTTCCTGGCGACCACGGGTTGCCACAGTGCGGCGCACGCGTCCGTGCAGTTGCTGGCCGGCGGTTCGGTGTCGTCCCCGTCGAAGCGGTAGATCGTCGCGCCGTCGTCGTCGACGACGATCGGGCCGTCCCTGCCTTCCTTCGCGGTCAGCGTGCTGGTGCGGTCCGGTTTCGCGGCCTTCAGCTCCGCCGTCGTGATCAGTGCGTCGATGGCCTCTCCGTCGGACCCGAAGGCGAACCAGGCGTTGTCTACGCCCTGTCCATTCAGGTCGCCGGGCACCGTGTCGCCGCCGAAGCGGTAGGCCGGCCGGCCGACGATGGTGACCTGCACGCCACCATCGGGCCGCCGGATCGCACCGATGTCGTCGGTCTGCAATCCGTCGACGAAGACCCGGCCCCCGGGCTGGACCAGTACCGGTGGCCAGCTCTCGGCGCACGTGCCGGTGCAGGCCGAGGCGGGCGGCTCGGCCGGGTCCCGGGCGAAGCTGTAGAGGGTGAACCCGGTTACGTCCGTCACCGTTTCCCCGATGGTGGCCTTGTTGGTGGAGAGCTGGACCCACTTGGCCGGGGCCTGCGGGCTGGGCGCCGTCGGGTCAGGCGCCGGAGGCGTCGTGCCGGCCGCCGGAGATGCTGGGCTGGCGGCAACGGCATTGTCGCCGCGGCCGTCGCCGGTCAGGCCGGCGCTGGAGGCCGGTGCGTCCACCAGCTTGATCTCACCACCGGCGAGAACGGGCGCCGCCGCCGGATCGGCGGCTTCGTTCCCGGCGCAGCCCGCCAGGAGCAGGGCCGCGGCAAGTGGGGCGGCCAGAGTGCGGACCGGGGTGCGGGACACGATGACACCTCCGTTTCGATCGGGCTCGACAGGTGCGGTCTTCACGACCGGGACACCGATCCGGTTCGAGGCTTGTGTTCCAGGTCACATTCGCCGAACCGTTGCGGGATGTCCGACGTAACGGGCTCATGGCCAGATCAGACATCGTCATCCCGGGTGAAGATCTTCAACAGGCAGCGGACGCGATGCGCCAGGTGCTGCGGACCATCAGCGTCAAGCGCAGCTCGGCGGACTTCAACCGGACCGTCGGACCTCCGGTCCGCGACGCGGCGGAGAACTTCGAGGACCGCTGGGACGCCGGCCGCAAGCAGCTGCGCAACGAGTGCGACGACATCATCGAGGCGATCGACGTGATTCTCAACGCCTTCACCGCAGTCGATGACCAGAGTGGCGACAGCCTCGGCGGTGGCCGGTGACCGCCCCCGTACCCACTGGATCATTTACCTTCGAGGTGCCGGAGGGTTGGCTCGACTACGACCTGGCGGGGCAGGACTTCAGCCGGCAACAACGCGAGCTACGGGCTGCCTTGTCCACCACCGAACAGCGCAGCGCGGTCGACGACGCGCTGCGCCAGGCACGCCGCCTGCTGCGGGCGGCTCGTCAGCAGGGCGCCGCGGCCGCGGCCGGCATGATCGCCCGCGACGACGACGGCGGGCTGCTGATGGCGTTCGTGGCGGCCTTCGGGATCACCGTCCCGGACGGTACGCAACCATCGGTGGCCGACATCGCCCAGCAACTGACTCGCCCCGCCGGGATCAACGGCCATGGGGATCGCACCGTCGCCTCGGCCACCCTGCCCACGATCGGCACCGTCGCCCGGATCACCGGAACCGAGGTCGTCGAGCTGACCGAGAGCACGTCCGCGGTGATGGTCGCCATGCACACGATCATTCCCGTGCCGGGACAGCTCGGATCGTACCTCGTGGTCACCGGAATGAGTCCGAACCTGCCGCTCGCCGACGCTCTGTACGACGTCTTCGACGCAATCACCGGAACGCTGCGCTTCACCTGACCGGCCGCCCGAACACCACGGGATCCGGCGACGCCGAGCCGGCGCCACCGGATCCCGTACTGTCAGTCCGCCTTCGGCACCTGCACAGCCGTCAGCACCCCGTCGCCCAGATGCAGGTAGGCACGCCCTGGCCGGGTGGCCTGCCCGACGATCCCCCGGGGGATCCGCATCCCGATCAGCTCCCCGTCGGTGATGCTCTGCGGTGCGACCAACATGCCAGCCCGGTTGCGTTTGAGCTGAGTCAGCCAACCGGCCAGGCCGAGACTGAGCGCCTCGGCGTTGCCCGCGACCACCAGACCCCACCCATTGCCTGCCGCACCCCGGGCCAGGGTGTTGAGGTCTCCGTCGATGTCCGACTGGGCGAGCAGTTCGGCGTCGTCGATGACCACCGTCCCGGTGTCCTCCGGAATGCTCTTCAGTAGATCCCGGAAGTCCATCGCGGCGATGCCCGCGTCGGTCACCACCGCGGCCACCCCGGGCTGCCCGGCCAGGTCACGCAGTGGCGAGCGCCGCGGCGCCACCACGAGCAGCCCGGTGCCGTTGGCCAGCAGCGTCCGTGCCACCGACAGCAGCGCGGTGCTCCGGCCGGAACGCAGTGGCCCGCCGATCGCAAAGGTCGGAATGTCGGCGAGGTCCGGGCCGAGGGGGACGACCTCGTCGCCGCCGACCCCGACGATCGCGGTCAGGGCACGGCCCGGCTCCGGCAGCATCCGGCGCACCTCGGCGTACCCGATCAGGTCGGGCAACGCCGCGAACCGGCGCGGCCGGGCGGTCCCCGGCACCGTGGCGTCCCGCACGGTGATCTGCCTGGCGATGTCGGTCAATGCCGCCGCCTGTCCCTGCCCGCTGAGGTCCGGACCGAGGACCGCGATCTGCGCCTCCGCGTGGTCGGCCAGCTGGATCGCCCGGCCCGGTGCCTGCTCCGGGGGTACGTCGCGCAGGTTGAGACCCAGCAGGGAGTAGTCGCTGCGGTCGTTGAGGCGCAACACCAGCTTCTCCTCGGTGGCACCGGCGAACCGGCCCGAGCCGAGCACCTTGTCACCGGCCAGCACGACGTGGACACCGACGCCGGCACCGTCACGCAGCAGGCGGGTCAGCCGTTCCAGATAGCTGGCGTTGTCGTACGTCGCGAAGTCTCGCTCGAACACCTCGAAACGATCGACCAGCAGCACCACGTGTGGCAGTCGCCGATCGGCGGCGGCGTTGCGCCGCTGTTCCGCCAGGTCCGCGACGCCCTGTTCACCGAACCAGGCCTGCCGTCTGGTCAACTCACTGTTCAACCAGGTCAGCAGGCGATCGAGGCGCTCGGTCTGTAGCCGGTCCACCACCGCGCCGCAGTGCGGCAACCCGACCAGCGGCAGCAGCGCACCGTTGCCGCAGTCGACGGCGTACAGGTGCAGGTCGGCACTGGAGTGCCGGGCGGTCAGCGCGACCGCCAGGGTGCGCAGCGCCTGCGAACGGCCGCTGCGGCCGGATCCGATGAAGAACACGTGCCCGGTGCGGTCGGTGTCGAACAGCAGCGGCTCGCGGCTCTGCGAAGCGGGCAGATCGACGATGCCGTAGGCGACCGCGCCCAGGTCGCCCGGGATCGTGGCCGGGGGCGGCTGAGGGAGATCCGCCCACTGTGCCACCTCGGTGAGCGCCGGCAGCCACGGGCTCGGCTGCCGCGGCGCCCCGAGCCTGTCGGTCGCCGCGACGACGGCCGCGACGAGTTCCCGCAGGTCGGTGTCGGCCGGTCCACCGGAGGTGGCAGTCGACGAGCGGCGGGCCGGAACCGGGTCACCCAACCGTGACCAGTTCACGTGGCTGACCTCGACGCGCACCTCGTCGGCCCGGTCCCCCAGCACCGGCCGTCGGCCGCCGATGCGGCCGGCCTGGAACGGCAGCAGCGCGGCGTACCCCAACCGGGCGAACGCCCGACCCGGCGTGCGCGGCGACAGTTCACCCGCGTCGGGTGCGTCGATGATGTCCCGGCTCTCGCCCTGGTCGGTGGTGCGCAGGGCGATCCGCAGGTTCGTGTTCGCCCGGATGTCCGGGGTCACCGCTCCGGACGGCCGCTGCGTGGCCAGGACCAGGTGAATCCCCAAAGATCTGCCGCGCTGCGCGATGTTGACCAGCCCGGTGACGAAGTCCGGCAGCTCGCGCACCATCGACGCGAACTCGTCGATCACCAGCACCAGCCGCGGCATCGCGGGCATGCTCGCGTCCCGGGCTCGGCGTTCCTGGTAGCGGATGATGTCGGAGGCGCCGGCCGCGGCCAGCACGTGCTCGCGACGGCGCAACTCCGCGCCGAGCGAGGTGAGCGCCCGCTCGACCAGGTGGGTGTCCAGGTCGGTCACCATGCCGACGGTGTGCGGCAGCTGTTCACACTCGGCGAAGGCACTACCGCCCTTGTAGTCGACCAGCACGAAGGTCATCTCGTCCGGCCGGTTCGCCACCGCCAGCGTGGCCACCAGGGTCTGCAACAACTCCGACTTGCCGGCGCCGGTGGTTCCCGCGATCAGGGCGTGCGGGCCGTCGCGTACCAGGTCGATCGCGAACCGTCCGTCCAACCCGACGCCGAGCACCGCCTCGGTGCTGGCCGGCCGGACCGCCCAACCCGCCGCGATCCTGTCCGGCGTCGGCGGCTCCAGGTCGAGGACGTCGAGCAGCCGTGCCGACGGCGGCAGCACCGCCTCGTCGCCGTCGCCGGACACCCCCAACGGCGCCATCCGCCGGGCCGCCCGCTCGTACCATCCGGCGTCCGGTTCGTCGGCGCGAATGCCGGCGACCAGCGCCATCTTTGCGGTCCGCAGCGACGCGCCGTCCGCGCCGGACACCACCACCGCCCGGCACTCCTCGGGCAGCAGCCGTTCCTCCGGCTCCAGGCACATCACGTAGACGCCGACGGCGGGACCGTCCCGCAGCAGCGGGACCGCGCCGGGCATCGACCGCATCCGCCGCGCACCGTCGAACACCACCAGGATGTCCGGATCGCCGGCTGCACCGCCCCGTTCCGGCCCGCTCGCCTGGTCACCGGCCGACCGCGCCGCGATCACCCGGTTGAGCTCGGCGATGCGCCGCGACACCGACTCGGCGCTGGTGCCGATCCGGACGTACGCCTCCTCGCCGTCGGCCCGGGTATGCGGCAGCCAGCGCAGCCACGACCAGCGCTTTTCACCCGCGGCATCGGTGAGCACACAGATACGCAGATCGTCGGGGCTGTGCAGCACGGCCGCCTGCGCCACCAGCCAGGGAGCCAGCCGGGCCAGGCGGTCCCCGGCCACCCCGACCACACCGCTGTCGCGAACGTCCACGGCCACCGGCACCTGGCCCAGCTCGGGCACGGTGATTCGGCGGTGCTCGTCCAGCGCCGGATCCTCCACCCGCACCCCCGAAGGCATCGAACAGGAACCGACCCGCAGGGCGAGGAAATCGTCGTCACGCCAGCGCCGCTCCCACAGTCGTTCACCCGGAAGGGTCGCGATCCGGCCGGTCAACGCCGGATCCGGGTAGGCGTACCGGCGGGCCCGCTGCTCCTCCAACACCGCCTCGTCGATGTCGGCACAGACCCGGAGAAGCTTCTCCTCGTACTCCTGCATCCGCTCGGCCAGGCTCTGCCGGCCGCGTCGCTTGGCACCGAACTGGGTCAGCAACGCACCGAGCGGAGAGACAAGCGCGAGGAAGATGAATCGCCAGTTGCCCGTCGCGAGAATGCCCACCAGCGCGCCGATCGCCGGGGCCAGCAGCAACGTCACCAGCCCGATCGGGTTTCGGTCGGGTTCGGTCGGCGCGGCAGGGAGCCGGAACTGTCCGCCCGGGACGTTCGGGAAGAACCGCGGCGGACGGTTGAACTCCCAGGTGAAGCCATCCGCCGCACGGGTCACCGGGGCGCGTACCGGCACGCCGGTAGCCAGTTCGAGCAGGATGCCCCCGACCGCCAGTTGCCGGCCGGCCAGCCATTCAGCGCTGCCGTCCAGCGCAACGCCATCCAGCTCGGCAGCGGTCACCGCGGTCACCGTGACCGTACGATCCACGGTGACCAGCAGTCGGGCTGCGACCGGCGGCACAGCACCGGCAAGGCGCACCCGGCACGTGGACGCGCTGCCCACCTCGTACTCCCCAGGTGGGAGGAGCACGATCCCGCCGGCTCCCGGGCCGCCCACCAGGCGCACCTCCACCGCACCCGCCCTGCCGGCCATTGGCCGGGCCGGACGATTCAGGCCCAACTCGGCGCCGGCACCCAGCCGCGCTGCGGCCAGCGAGAGTCCCGGGTCCAGGGGTTGGGCACCGTGGAACAGCGTCCCGGGACGACCGCCGACGGCGTCGGCCAGCTCCGTGGCGAACGTCCCCACCGAGGTCCCCGGTTCCGCCTCCACGACCAGCGGCTCCGCCGCAGGTGAGGCGTCGGAGACCAGACTGACGTTGAGCCGCATCTCGACCCTCCTCCTTTCTTCTCAAGCGGACACGCCCAGCGCTTGCGCACGCCGGGCGTGTCCGTTCCGTTTGAAACGGCGATCAGCCGAGACGCGAACCGAGATCCTGGTCGGTGGAGGCGAATGCCTCGCCGACCGAACGGACGTAGTTGCCGATGCCCTGCAGGCCCTGGTTCACCTGGTCGAATCCCTTGGCGAACTCGTCGAAGAACGGCTGGAACTTCTGCTGGGCGGCCGGGGTGCGATAGCCCTGCGCGAGCAGGTTCTGCACCTTGCCACGTACCTCGACCAACTTGTCCTGAAGCTGCGAGAAGTCGTTCAGCAGCGCCGCCGAGGTCTGGGCGGTCTCTTCACTGTTGACCGCGAAATCCGGCATGGTGACACTCCTTGATCTCTTGAACAGCCACCGGCGGGCAGCCGGTGGGCCCTTACCTGCGGAACTTCCTGGTGATGCCGGTGTCGTGGTCGGACGTTGACGCCCCCGTGGCGGCATCAGCTGCGCCCAACACGAATCCCGCCTTCACTGCCGCCTCGACCAGCGCGTCGGTCGGCGGATCCTCGGCTTCCTCGTTCTCGATGGCGGCCGATGCCGCGTCGCTCGCACCGCTGGAGACGATCCCCGTCACCGCCTCGCCCGCGCGCTCCTCGATGGACTTCTCACCGGCCGGCTCCTCGTCGACCTTGCGGGCGTCCAGTGCGTCCTCGCCGTTCGGGGGCGCGTCCGGCTGTACCGGGCCGGCGCCTACCGGTTTGACCACCGGTTCGGTGACCGCCTCGGGCTGGTCCGATCCCGGTAGCGCATCCGCCGTGCCGCCATCCGCCACCGGTCCCTGCGGCGTTGCTCCCCCGGTGGTCGGTCCGCCGGCGGCCGCCCCCGGCGGTGAAGATCCTCTGGTGCCGGAGAGCGTCCCCTTCGGGGAGCCAGCCTCGGGCACGGAACCCGACGTGCCGGGACCCTGTCCTGCCGGAGCGCCCGTTCCTTGCGGTCGCGTCGGCGCAGGAGCAGAGGTGGCCGGATCGGCAACGCCGGCCCCACCGCCGGCAGCGGGTGCGCCGCTGATCACCGGTGCTGGAGCCGGCTGCGGTGGAGCAGCAGGCGGTGCCGGGACGTCGCCGGCAGAGCCGTCGCCGCCGGAAGCAGACGACGGTGCCGGGCTACTGGTCGGTGTGTCGATGACGGTGGACGCACCCGGCGGCCCGCTACCCGCGGCGACAGGTTCGGTGGCCGATGCGCGATCCCCGCTGGGACCGTCACCGGCGGGCACACCGTCACCACCACGTGCGGTGTTCACCCCCGACAAGCCCTCGGTGCCTCCACCGGGAGAGTGATCGAAATCCGGGTCACCGGTGAAGCCCTTCCGGAAGCCGTCGGCGAGCCCTCCGGCGGCGGCACCCGCCGCCGCACCGCCGAAAATCGAGGCGGCGTTGAAGTCTGCGTCGTTGGCCTTTCCGAGCTTGTTGAGGCCGACGGTTGCGACCTCCTCCACCACGCCCTTACCGAAATCGGTCACCACCTGGTTGCCGAAGCCACCACCGCGGCCACCCAACCGGAGCAGGCCGCTGATGACGGTGTTGCTCCGGCCGATCTGGCCGAATGCCGCGGCTCCGCTGCCGGCCGTCTTCACCAGGCCGGGCGCTACCGCTTTCCCACCTCGCACGAACGGACCGAACAGCTTCGCTCCGGGGACGAGAGCCACCAGGCCCACCACGAGCGTGCCCAACTCGAAGTTTCCGTTCGCGGCCTGGACCGCCACCGTCACCACGAGGGCTACTGCGGCGAGCACGATGCCGACCACCGGCAGCAGCACCCCGACGACGGCGATCGCGATATCGATGATTAAGCGGAGGACTGGATTGTTCCGGAAGAAGTCGCCGATGCGCTGGAAGAAGTTGCGCCGCGGCGGTGGCTTGATTGCCTTCGATGCGGCGTCGTCGAGCGCCCGATTGCATCGCGCTGACGCGGTCTCCCGCAGTCGGCGGGCGTCGGCGGCTAGCCGTTGCGCGGCCGAGAGCTGGTCCCGTGCGCCGGCGATGTCGTCGGCCGACGCCCGCGCCGCCGCAGCCTGCTCCGATGTGGCATCGACGGCCACTCGCGGCACGGCAAGCCGTACCACCTGCACGGCCTCGGTCGCCTGATCCATCGCGGTGTCGATGCGGGTCTGCTGCTCGCGCAGCGCCCGGCTGTAGATGCGGTACGCCTGGGCCGCCGTGTCGAAGGAGTCGACTGCCTGCTGCAGCTTGCGTGGCAGGCTGTCGAGCATGTCCCGCAGCTTCTCCATCGATTCGCCGCGCGCTCTCGACAATGATCCGCCCCGCCCGAGGACCCGCACACCGGTCTGGGCGTCGTCCCGGATCTCCTCGTAGAAGCGGGCCAGCTGATCGATCTGATCCGGGTCTCCGGGGGTCGGATCCCGGTCCATGCCGAGAATGCTGAATCCGGAGGTGTGCCGCCGGCTCATGAAGGGCTTCCCGAACCGGACGAAGCGGCCGACACCAGCTCGGCCCGCAATGCCCGGACGGCATAGTGAGCACGGGATTTGACGGTTCCCGGCGGAATGCCGATGGATCTCGCGGCCTCGGTCACCGTACTGCGACGGTAGTAGAGCTCGAAGATCACGTCACGGTGCTCCGAGGTCAGCCGGCGTAGGGCCGGCATGAGGCAGGCACTGGCCACGACCGCATCGGCATGGTCCGGAACGGGCTGCTGGATACTGTCCCAGACATCACCGCCCACCGGCTGCGACCGTCGTCCACGCAGCTGGTCCACGGCGGCGTTGTGCGCGACCGTGTACAGCCAGCTCCTGATCGAGCCCTCCCGGCCGACCAACCTCTGCCGGTGACGCCACGCCCGTAGCAGGGTCTCCTGATAGACGTCCTCGGCGATGCTCTGGTTGCGGGTCAGACGGAGCAGGTACGCACGAACGGACGGGCCATTCTGTGCCACCAGGTCGGTATAGACCTGCTCGGCGGTCGCTGACTGAGCCGGGGCACGCACGACATCCGGTGACCGCCGCCCGCCCCGGCCCGCCGTGTCACAGCTGTTCCGGATGATCTCTTCGGATCTCTTTCTCCAGCCCCGTCGGCTCTGTTCCTGCGGACCGCCCTGACCCATGCCAACGACATCGGCGGTGCTATGACCCGTGGTCACTGCGGCAGCTCTCCCTCTGCTCCGGGGCCGCCGGTGCGGACCCGGTTCAGAGCCTGCGGGAACAGCCGGGCCGAACCTTTTCGAATGTCTGAGGACTTATTGAGGACACCGGAAGGATCCCCCGGGCGGGTCCGCGAGGTCGCCCCGGCGCCGCAGCGGGAGACACCACACAACCCCTGGCGGGTTGTTCACTGGTGTCGCTCGACCTGCGGGGCGGCGAAACGCGCAGAGGCATGGTCAACGGAGCCGCCGATCGCGCGGGAGCTCTTCGCCGACGTGGTCACCGCGGCCGGTGCCGCCGTGGTGCCGTACAAGTCCGAGTTCGACACGTTCCACGTACCCGACGCCCGGCCGTCAGCGGCGGGCGCCGTGGGTCACCGTACGCTTCACCGTGCCGTCAGGGTTGAAGGTCGTCCACTCACCGACCTTCTTGTTGCTGGCGTAGTCACCCCGGTCGATCAGCTCACCGGCGGCGTTCCACCTCGTCCACGTGCCGTGCTTGCGTCCGTGGTCGAATCCACCTCGCTGCATGATCCCACCGGACGAGCGATACCACACCCACTCGCCATGCACGGTCCCGTTGTCGAAGCCGCCCTCCGCACGCAACCTGCCGTCGGCGAAGAAGTGCCGCCAGTTGCCCTGCCGCTCGCCCTCGACATATTCGCCGACCATCACACCGCCGTGCGGATCCGGGTCGGTCCAGAGGCCCGTCTTGCGGCCCTGCGCGTCCTTCTCGTCCGGAGTCGATGGGGTACTCACGTGCGTTCTCCTATTCGCTCAGTGGCCACCGCTCGATGATCGAGCGCAGTGGTGTGGTGTGGTGTGGTGTGGTGTGGTGTCGAGATGATGGACCTTGGTGCGGCCGACCCGTTCGGACCAGACCAGGCCAGACTCTTCCAGTACGGCCAGATGCTGGGAGATCGCCTGTCGGGTCGAGGTGGTGCCATGCTCCGCGAACAGGCGGCTATGGATCTCGAACAGGCTCAGACCGTCGGCGAGGGCGAGCTCGTCCATGATCCGCCGCCGCGTCAGGTCGGCCAGCGCTCGGTAGAGCACCTGCACCCATCACCATAGGCAATCCGGCGCTTACCTAACAAGGTTTCGTCTTCTCGCATCATGCGCCATCGCAGGCGTGTTCTGTCGAGTGCCCATCAGCCCAGCGCCGTACCGGATCGAGGTCGCAGCTGCTGCCGCCGGCCGGTGGACAGGCGCGGAACCACCGACCATCCGCCGTCGCGGGCGGCGATGTCGTCGGCTCCGTCGCCACGGCCTACGGCTTGCGGGTGAGTAGTCCAACGAAGGTGTGGTAGGTGTCGGTCTGTTTCGGCGCGGGCGTGCCCGGATCGGGACGCCACTCGGCCAGCGGCACCAGGCCCGGCTCCAGCAGCGTCAGCCCGTCGGCGAAGGAGAGGATCTCCTCATCGGTACGCCAGCGACCGGTGCCCAGCGACTCGTTGAAGACCCGTTCGACCTCACGGGCCTTACGGGAGCCCTCCGGATCCCGCTCGCCCGGATCACGGAAGTGTGAGATCGCCACGTAACTGCCCGATGGCAGCGCCTCGATCAACTCGGCCGACACGGCGCGCGGCTCTTCGTCGTCGCCGAGGTGGTGCAGGATCGCGAAGAGCAACAACCCGATCGGTCGGTCGAGATCGAGGATCTGGCGGACGTCCGGATGGTTGAGGATCTCCTGCGGTCGCCGGATGTCGGCCTGGATCACCGTTGCCGTGCCCTCGGCGGCGAGCAGGGCCCGCCCGTGCGTCAGGACGATCGGGTCGTTGTCCACGTACACCACCCGGGCGTTCGGGTTGCGCTCGGCGGCGACCTCGTGCACGTTGCCCTGGGTGGGTAGCCCCGAACCGATGTCGAGGAACTGATCGATGCCGGCCTCGGCGACGAGGAACCGGATCACCCGGCGCAGGAAGGCCCGGTTCGCCTGGCCGGCGGCCGGCCCGTCCGGAGTGATCCGCAGGGCGTGTTCGGCGACCTTCCGGTCGACCTCGAAGTTGTCCTTACCGCCCAGGAAGTAGTCGTAGACCCGCGCCACGCTGGGAACGGTAAGGTCGATTCCGGGGGGTGCGGCCTCGTCGCGGGTCAATGGCATCTCCATCCGATTCCGATCATTGCCGGGTTCTGTGCGCGGCCCCGGACCTCGTCCGGGAGTGTAGCGATCGGACGGTGCAGACCGCCGCCCCAATGATGTCGCTCCCAGCGAATCGGCCCCGCGAACGGGCGACCCGCCAAATGGCGATGGCCGACGTGTCCGACCGAGCGGAACGATCCGGGCGGCATCGACGCGCGGACGCCGCCAGCCCAGCGGTGCGCGGACCGGCTGGAATCGACAGGGCGTGTCTCATCGCGACGTCATGGGCAGGACGGTCCCCTCGGTCGGGCCTGCTGCGAAGTCAACGCGTGAAGAGCCAATTTGATCATGGCGGCGTCACCGCTGGCCTCCTCCATCGTCAGCAGTTCTTGCAGACCTTGCTCGTCGAACCAGCGTCCCTCGGTGAATTTGCGGGCTTCCAGGCGGGGCTGGCCGAGGTCGCCATCGGCGGTCGCCAGGACGTCGACCTCCCTGCGGCGTTGTCCGTCAGCACCGGTCCAATCGAACACGTGAACCACATCGGTGATCCGGCCGAGCCGCCAGCCAGTCTCCTCGGTGACCTCGCGAGCCAACGCAGCGGGTAACGTCTCCCCCGGTTCTACGTGGCCGCCGACGATGTCCCAGCAACCCGGAAAGAGACGGACGTGAGGCGCGCGGCGTTGCAGGTACACCCGCCCGTATGCATCGCCGATGACCGCGCCGACGACACAGGTCAGACCTTCTTGCGCAGCAGTTCTGCCCAGTTGGTCAAGGCTGGTCAGGATCGCGTCCATTGGCGTAGTCCCGCCTCTCGTCCGGTCTGCTGATGGGCGTAGTAGCTGGCGTACAAGTCGGTGAAGTGACCACCCGCGGCAAGAAGCGTGTCGAAGTCACCCTCCTCGACCACCCGCCCGTGGTCGAGCACCAGTAGCCGGTCCGCGTGACGGATGGTGGCGAGCCGGTGCGCGATCACCAGAACCGTCCGGTCGGCCATGAGCCGCGTCAGCGCCTGCTGGATTCCAGCCTCGGTCAGCGGATCGATGCTCGCGGTCGGCTCGTCGAGCAAGAGGATTGCCGGTTGTTTGAGGAAGATGCGGGCCAGCGCAATGAGCTGGCGCTGGCCGGTCGACAGCTCCCGTCCGAGACTGGCCATCTGATCGTCCAGAGCGAAGGGTATGCAGCGGGCCCAGACTTCACCGAGCTGGTCAACCGCCCGTTGCACGTCGGCCCGGTCGGCGCCGGGCCGGGCGTAGGCGATGTTCTCGGCGAGGGTGCCGGCGAAGATGAACGGGAGTTGCGGCACCACGCCAAGCCGGTGCCGATATTCGGCCAGGTCCAGTCGGCGGATGTCGCGGCCGTCGATGAGCAACGCGCCCTGCTGAAACTCGTACCCGCGAAGGATCAGTTTGGAGAGGGTTGATTTGCCCGCGCCGGTGCGTCCCACGACGGCCACCGTCTCACCTGCGGCTATATGCAGGTTGAGCCGTTCGAAAACGGGTGCCCCGACGCCGTACCCGAATCGCAGATCGCGGATCTCGATCTCGCCGCGCAGGTTGGCGGCTGGCTCGGCGGCGGTCTGCCGAACGCTGTCCTCGCTGTCGATGAGCGCGAACACCCGTTCGCTGGCGGCCAGCCCCTGCTGGAACAGGCTCCAGAACGAGGCGGCCTGGGTGAGTGGCAGCCACAACAGCCCGAGCGCGTGCAGCGCGAAGTACCAGTCCCCGGCGGAGAGGCTGCCATCGATGGCAAGGCTGCCGCCGCCGACGAGTAGCGCGGCGGTGCCCAACACCGAGATCATCGTTAGCACCGGCAGGATGACGGTGTAGATCAGGCCCTGCCGGACGTAGACCAGATACGACAGTCGGTTCACTTGCCGGAAGTCCTGGTAGAGGCTCTCCTCGCGGCCGAAGCTCTTGGCTATCAGGATGCCCACCATCGACTCGTGCACGGTCGAGTTGACCTGGGCCATCACCTGCCGGGTGCGCAGGGCGGCGACGCGGGCGATTCGGCGGAACAGCAACGCGACGCCTACCAGGAGGGGCGTCACGACCAGCAGGATCAGGCCGAGACGAAGGTCGACGGCGAACACCACCGACCCGAGTATCACTACCAGCACCAACTGGCTGAAGAAATTCAGCGTCAGCGTCATGACCGCGCTGAAGGACTCGGTGTCGCCGGTCACCCGGCTCAGCACCTTGCCCACTGAATGCCGGTCGTGGAAAGAGGCGTCCCGAGCCAGCGCCGCCTCTGCCACCTCCCGTTGCAATCGCAGCACGAGATCACCGACCAGCCAGGCGATGAGCCGCTGCCGGCCCCAGTTCATGGCCCACGCCGCCGCCGCGGCGACGATAACGAACGCGCCGATCGACCAAGTGAGACGGCTGCCATCACGGACCTGGTCGATCATCCGGGCGATGGCCACCGGAACCGCTGAGGTCAGTACCGAGGCACCCACTGTCAGGACGACGGCGAGCGCGATACGCCGTGAACCCGGGCGCAGCCGGCGGCCGATCCGGGCGATCAACTCGCGGTTACGGTAGACCCGGTCGTAGTCGTCAGGATGCAACCCGGCGAAGAGGTCGCTCATCGGTATATCTCCTGATACAACGCACAGTGATCGATCAGCTCGGCGTGGCTGCCGAGGCCGGCCACCTCTCCCCGGTCGAGCACCAGGATCAGGTCGGCCCGCCGAATCTGGTCAGGGCGGTGCGACACGAGGATGGTGGTCCGCCCGGTGGTCAGGGTGTCGATCGCGTCGGTGATCTCTTGAGCGGTGCGCGCGTCGATCGCGCTGGTCGCGTCGTCCAGCGTGAGGATGGGTGGGTCGGCGATCAATGCCCGGCTGATCACCAGACGTTGCCGCTGGCCACCGGAGAGGGTGTTACCGCCCTCGGTGAGTACGGTGTCGTAGCCCTGCGGCAGCTGGCGGATGAATCCGTCCGCGCGGGCAAGTTGGGCGACCTTGGACACCTCCTCGGAGCTGACTGGTCGGTGGACACCGAAGGCGACGTTGTCGAACACGCTCTTGGAGAACAGGAACGCGTCCTGGTGCACGTTTCCGATCTGCCGACGCAGCGCGCCCGGCTGCCAGTCCGAGATGTCTCGCCCGTCGACGAGAACCCGCCCGCCGGTGACGTCGTAGGTCCGATTGACGAGTTTCGTGAGCATGGTCTTTCCGCTGCCCGTCGGGCCGACCACGGCGAGTGTCCGGCCAGCTGGCAGATGGAAGGACACGTCCCGCAGGATCACCCGGCCCTGGTAGGTGAAGCTCACTCGGTCGAAGGTCACGCTGCCGGTCACCATCACGGTGGTGCCGCCGGTCGGTTCACGCTGGTCGGAGTCGGCATCAGTCAACTCGTGCATCCGGGCGCAGGCCACGTACCCCTCCTGGATCACCGGGACGGACTGCTCCGACATCGCGATAGGCACCGCGAACAGGCCCAGCCAACCGAGGTAGGTGATCACTTGGGCGAGGGCCAGCTCACCGGCGGAGTACAGCGCCAGCGAGTGCACCGATCCTGCCGCCATTCCCAGCCCGAAACCCAGGGCCGGCAGGTACACGGCCTGTGCGTGACCGCGCCGGACATAGGCGTCTCGGTACGCCGTGGCCGCGGTGTCGAACTTCGCGAGCTCGTTCCGCTCTTGCCCGGACGCCTGCACCGTGGCCATGCCGGTCAGGGTCTCGGAGAACTGTTCATTGATATCGGTGAACCTGCGTCGCAGCCTGCGGGTCAACGGATGCAACCGGCGCACGTGGCGCCACAGCGCGAAGGCGAACACGGCGACGAGCAGCGCTGGTGCCAGTAGCAGCTCAGCGCGCATCGTGGCGATGAAGATGATCGGTATAGCGAGCGCGACCACTCCGTTGAAGGCGGTCGCGATGCCGGGACTGATCAGGTAGTCGACAAGTCGGGCGTCGTTGATGGTGCGGGCCAGGATGTCCCCGATGCGCTGCCGGTCGTGGAATGCCTGGCCCTTGTCCAGCAGGCTGCGGAAGAGTTGATCGCGGGCGTCCCGCTTGACCCGCTGCGCGACGATCTCCATCGATCCAGCGGAGAGCAGGTCCGCCAGGAGCCGTCCGACGCCCAGCGCGGCGATCACCAACGCAGCGTTCACCACCACTGTGAGGGCCGGATCTCGACGAGTCAGCTCGTCGAAGGCACGGCCCACGTACAGCGGTATCAGCGTGGCAAGTAGGTGCGCGGCCACCGTGGCAACGGTGAAGAGCAGCAGCAACCAGCCCTGCGGCCGAAGATGGACCGACAGCCAGCCCAGAGTGTCAGCTCTGCCGGTCCGGTCGGCCATGCTAGCGCACCTCCACACGATCGGTTCGGCGGCTCTTTCCATTTCCGCCTGCCGGGGCAGTCAGGTGTGGTGCTGTACCGAGCTGAGCCAGCGCCTGGTCGATGAGAATCGAAGCACCGAGCGCGTCACCGATCATCGGCGCGGCCTTGTCCGTCGGCGCCTCGCCGCGGCAATTGCCGAGGAAGGCAGCGAGTTCCGGCCCGAAGCCGCTGCGCGCCCAGCCATCGTCGAGATTGCGTGTGCTGTGCAGCAACGTTCCGGAAGGACGTCCGGCATCGACGTCGAGCCTGATCTGCTCCAGCGATCCGGCAGTGAACCGGCTGCCGTCGACCGTGTGCACACTGAGCCCCATCAGGAAACTCCTGGTGTGATTGCCCATCCGCAAGGTGGTCAGCGAGCCGTCCTCGTGTCGCAGGGTGACGTTGATGAGGAAGCGATGCTCTCCGTTGCGGATCGCGTGCGCGTCCACCCGCCGTACCCGCGCGGGCGAGAACCAGCGAGCCAGATCGAAAGCATGCACCCCGTTCTGCCGGAGCCAGGATTCCAGGGTCGTGTCGCACCCCCATTGAGGCGCGGACGGATGCCGACTGTAGAAGTCGATGGTTGTCTCGACCGGCGCGCGCCGCGCCGTGGCGGTGAGCGCGTGCAGATGCTGCAGGGTTTCGGCATACCGGAAGTTGAAACCCACCTGGACGTGCAGACCGGAACCCCGGATCACCTCGTCGAGTTTCCTCAGGGTGGAGGTCGACGGAGCCGCCGGCTTCTCCACGAAGCAGTGGACGCCCCGCCGCACGAGGTAGTCGGTGATCTGGAAGGACGGTATCGGGGGGACCGCGATCAGGGCGGCGTCGATGGTGCTCAGATCGAGTTCCTCTACCGCACCGGCCAGGACGGTCGCCCGGGTGACGGCACCCATCGAGGCAGCCAGGTCAGGATCGGGGTCGACGCAGGCCACCGTCTGGTGGGCGGGCAGGCGATGAAGGAACGGTTGGAGATTCTGGCGCATCTGGCGGCCGC
This sequence comes from Micromonospora sp. ATLC16, assembly GCF_057196645.1. NCBI lineage: Bacteria > Bacillati > Actinomycetota > Actinomycetes > Micromonosporales > Micromonosporaceae > Micromonospora > Micromonospora sp. ATLC16. Next base: position 31,158 of record NZ_JBXUOW010000019.1, on the reverse strand, counting down.
AGCCGACTAGCGCGAGACGCAGCGGGTCACTCATCAGCTGCCTCGCCATCAGTCGACCACTGGCGCAGCGCGCGCGTGGCTCGGTCCTCGAGGTCCGCCCAGTCGGTCTGGCCGTGGGCGAGGCAGACGAAGGACGGATGCCCCTCCAGCAGCAGGATTCCGTTGGCCGCGAATGCGGCGAGCAGGTTCTCCCGGCGGATCTTGTCCCCGAGAACGTCGTCGGCATAGACCAACTCGAACATGCCTCCACCGAGCACCGGCTGGGCCCACACCGAACCGGCCACGCCCGCCGACTTGGCCGCCTGGGAGAACGTCTCCGCAACTCTGGTGCCGATTCGCCCCAGTTCGGCCCAGCCGTCGGGAGAATCCCCGATCGGCTGTTCCAGGATGTCCCGGGTGGCCAGGGCGGCATAGGCTGCGAGCATCTCCTTGGAGAAGGTGCCACTGAGCCGGGCGCGTTCGGCGTGGATCAGTAGTTCGGGCCGTCCGAGCAGGACGCTGACCGGCGCTCCGTTCGCCAGCGCCTTGCCGATGACGATGAGGTCTGTCTCCAGCCCGAGATCGTGCGCATAGCCAAGAGGGGAGATCCGGCCACCGGTCTTGGTCTCGTCGAAGACAGTGAGAAGTCCCGCTTCGTGGCACATCGCGAGTGCCTGGGCGAGCACCGTCGGAGTCGTGAACGACGCCAGGTAGGCATCGAAGACGAAGCAGCCCAGCCGGTCCCGATGAGTGTCGATGATCTCGGCGAGGGATTCCAGTCGCAGATCGACCCAGTTGTGCACGGCCTCGTCACCACCGACTCCGCGCATCCCATCGACGTAGCGGAGCTTCTGGCGAAACGGTGAATGCAGCGGCTCATGCCACTTGAGCGAATTCGCGACCTGTGAGTCGTGCCAGCCTATGTACCCACTGCGGATGACACCGAGCCGACCGGTTTCCATCGCGGCGATGCGCAGTGCGCCCGTTATCGCCTCCGAAGCGGTCTTGAAGAAGGCCCCTCGCGCGCCCGGTCGTGGCGCGAGCAGTCGATCCAGATATTCTTCATGAAACCGCGAGTACCCGGGCATCATGACACCGTTGCTCAGGTAGCGACTGAACCGCTCCACAAATTCGGATGTCGCGTGGCCGAGAATGACTGGCCCGTAGCCCATGACGAAGTCAAGGTAGGTCGCTCCATTGACATCCTCGACCTCACCCCCCTTACCTTCGGAGAACAAGAGCTGCTTGTTGTTGGACCGAAATTTCTTGGTGATCTTCGAATGGGCAATTCGCTGGCTCACGATTATGCGACTCCTCCACAAGAGAAATGATCCACGGTTCAATCGAGGTATCGGTGGGCTCAAGATCGTTACGTGGCCACGACACCGAATCAGGTTAACGTACGGTTACTGGGGCGTGACGCTAGTAGAAACATCGGCTGATGTCAACGTTCAAGAATGTTTGTGCATCGACACCATAAGGGTGGTTTTATCGTATTTTGACTACGCATCAACGAAGCCGGCCGCCGCCTGAGCTGCGGCCGGGTTCGTTGATGCGCATAAGTGGCGCTTGGGCGAATCGACGTGATTCGCCTTGATTTTCCTTGTCTTATCGGAAACGTAGATGATCATTGATCTCGGAGCCGATCTCGGATATTTTATCTGACGAGGAGTGTGATATGTTTCGTTATCCCCGGTATGCGCACGAGCTGACCGATGACCATCTGACGATGGCAGCCGATGAGTTGGCAAAGGCTTCCCGCTACCCGCTGACAATCCGCCTAGACACGACCGACCTGTATGAGCGACTTGCCCGAGAAATGGCGGATGAGCTACGCACCAACAATGATCGGGGTGCACCCACCCGGTGGATACTTCCGGTCGGCCCCAAAGCGCAATACCCAATCCTGGCAAACATCTGCAATGCCGAGAAAATCAGCTGGGCCAACGTTTTCGCGTTCCACATGGACGAGTTCCTGGACTGGCAGGGCCGGCCACTGCCGTCCACCCATCCGTTCAGCTTCCGTGGCTTCTGCGACCGCAATCTGTACGACCTGCTCAGACCGGACCTGCGGCCGAGTCCTGACCAGATCATCTTCCCGGACGTGTTCGCCCCGGATCAATTTGCCGCCCGGCTGGCAGAGGTCGGCGGCGCTGACACGTGCTTCGCCGGCTTCGGATACCGGGGTCACCTGGCTTTCAACGAGCCGCCGTCGAGCCGCTGGCACCACTACAGCGTGGACGAGTTCGCCGAGTCCACCACCCGCGTGGTCACCTTGCTGGAGGACACGATCGTCGCGCACTCGCACCGCACCACCGGTGGTTACACCCAGGCCATCCCCCGGATGGCGGTGACTGTGGGGATGGCCGAGATCCTGTCCGCGCGACGGCTGCACCTGATTACCGATGGCGGCGCCTGGAAACGCTACATCGTACGCGTGCTGCTCCTGACCACTGAGCCGGACGTGTCGATGCCGGTCACGCTCGCCCACCGCCATCCCCGGGTCGAGGTCACGGTCGACGCGAGCAGCATCGCACCGTGTGCACTGGGAATCACTCCATGAGCGGGCCGCTGCCGTGACAGTCCTCGCGGTCGGCGGCTACACGGTCGACCTCTACATTTTCGGTGATCGACTGCCGTCGGTGGGCGAGACCGTGGCGGCGACCAGCACCGCGTCCGCGCACGGAGGCAAGGCTGCCAACGTCGCGGTGGCCGCGGCACGCCTCGGCGGACGAGCACGCTTCATCGGCGCGGTCGGCAGAGACCAGGAAGGCACCGAAGCGCTGGCCGCACTGGCCCACGACGGGGTGGACGTATCCGCGTGCGTGCGCACAGATTCACCCACCGCACGCAGCTTCATCTGCCTGGACTCCCGTGGACAGCAGTACATCATGACCTGGGCTGGTGCGGCGGACGGTCTCACAGCTGACGTGGCAGCCGCTGGAGCAGCGCTGTTGCGGCCGGGCGCGGTCCTGGTGCTACAGGGCGAGATCCCGGTGGCGGTGTCGGCAGCAGCAGCCGCAGCCGCGGTGCCCGGCGTCACCGTGGTGCTCAATCCGAGCCCGGTCGAGCCCTTCATCCAGCGAGGGTCCGATCCAGACGCCGCTCGTCTGCTGGCTCGGGCGGACCTGGTGGTACTCAACGCCACCGAGTGTCGACGGCTGGTCGGCAAGCGCGCCGGTAGCGCGCCCAGCTGCCCCTCCGCCGAGGCCGCGCAGTTGCGCCGACAGATCAGGACCCCGACCGCGGTGGTGACCGTGGGCGCTCAGGGAGCGCTGGTCATCCGCGAAGGCAGTGAGCTGCACGTGCCAGCGCCTGAGGTGCGGGTGGTCGATACGACCGGCGCTGGCGACGGCTTCGTCGGTGCGCTGGCCGCCGGCATTGCGGCGGGCATGCCGCTTCCGGAAGCGGTGACGCTGGCCTGCCGCGCCGCCGCGGTGTCGGTGACGCGGCAGTTCTGCATACCGAGCTATCCCCGTGCGAGCGAGTTGAGCCATGCCCCACTGAGTCCGCGACAGTGCTAGGCCCTGCGTCACCTGCGAACGGTATTCGGCATTGGCTTGCCATTTGAATCGGAGGACCCTTGTGACTGAGACCCGGACACCTGCCCGCACCGTGATCATGGATCACGACGGCTCCCTCGACGACTTGCTGTCGTTACTGCTGCTGACCCGCTACGACGTGGACCTGCACGGGGTCGCCGTCACGCCGGCCGACTGTCTGCTGGCGCCCGCGTTGTCAGTCACTCACCAAATTCTCGACTTGGCCGACCTCCCACACGTGCAGGTAGCGCCCGGTACCCTCGCCGGCCCCCACCCGTTTCCGATGGCATGGCGAACAGACGCGCTGCGGGTGGAGGCGCTGCCCGTGCTCAACCGGTTTCCGCCGCGAGAGCGTACGCCCGGACCGGATCTTCCGGCGCACGAACAGCTCGTGAAGTGGATCGAGCAGGCGGCCACCCCGTTGACCATTCTCGTCACCGGGCCGCTCACCAACCTCGCCTGGTGCTTGGACAAGCATCCATGGCTTGAACAGGCGATCAGCGAAATCGTCTTCATGGGAGGCGCGTTCGACGTGGAGGGCAACGTGGACGAACCGGGCCACGACGGTTCCGCAGAGTGGAACGTCTACTGCGACCCGAAGGCGGTCCAGCGAGTCTTCGCCACCCAGATACCTATCACCCTCTTTCCGCTCGACGTGACCAACCAGGTGCCGGTCACCGATGAGTTCGTCCGCGCGTTCGGGGCGCACTACGGCACCCCGGCTAGCGATCTAGCAGGTTCGCTGCTCGCCATGACCTTCGGCACCGTCGAGACCGTTGGCTCGCCGTACTGCTGTTGGGACAGCCTGGCCACGTCGTACCTCGCCGCACCTGAGCTGTTCACCTTCGACCAGATGCGGTGCGCTGTCGTGGTGGATGGCGCAAGCGAGGGGCGCACGGTACGTGCCGACGACGGACGCGTCGTACAGTGTGCGATCGCAGTGAAGCACGAGGACTTCTACCGGCATTGTCTCCAGATGCTGACCTGAAGAGGTCCCACGCGGCACCGGCGAGGTCGCCGTCGCCGGTGCGGCACCCCGGAAGAAGGCGTGCCCGGGGTCGGAAACCATGGCCGATCCGACCGGCGGTCCGACCCCGTGGCCCGTTAACGTGTGGCAGGGGCAAGGCGTGGGCGGGCAACGTCGACGGAGGCGGGGGTTGGCAGTGGTGCTGCGAGTGAGCGGCCGCAATGCTCGGTTCCAGCAGTGGGAAGCTCTCCTCGGCAATCGGACCAAGCGGCAACGACGCGGCGAGTTCCTCGTGCAGGGCGTACGCCCGATCACCATGGCCGTCGCACACGGCTGGCAGATCCGGGAGTTGCTCTACGACACCGGGGTCCACCTGTCCGGCTGGGCACGCGAGACCCTGGACACGGTCCGGGCCGAGACGTTCGCCGTCGCACCTGACCTGATGCACGAGCTCGGAGGTAAGGCGGACATGGTTCCAGAGCTGCTGGCCGTGGTCGCGCTGCCGGAGGACGACCTACGCCGGATCCCGGTCGGTCCGACCATGCTCACCGTCGTCTTCGATCGGCCCACCAGCCCCGGCAATATCGGAACCCTCGTTCGGTCGGCGGATGCCTTCGGCGCCGGCGGCGTCATCGTCACCGGCCACGCCGCCGACGTGTACGACCCGAAGACGGTCCGGGCGAGCACCGGTTCACTGTTCGCCTTGCCCGTGGTCCGGGCGCCCTCCCACCAGGCCGTTCTATCCTGGGTCGCGGACGTCCGCGCCGACGGCATCAGTATGAGCATCGTGGGAACCGATGAGCGAGGCATGCTGGACGCCGCCGAGTACGACTTCACCCAGCCCACCCTGGCGCTGATCGGCAACGAGACCACCGGTCTCAGCTCCGGCTGGCGCGAGGCATGCGACGAACTCGTCCGTATCCCCATGCTCGGGTCCGCCAGCTCGCTGAACGCGGCGACCGCCGCGACCGTCGTGCTGTACGAATCGGCACGCCAGCGGGCCGCTGCCGCCCGGCGATAGCGCACGGTCAGGAGGCTTCGGCCTCGGCCGCTCGCTCCGTGGTGAAGATCCTCTGACGGCACCGCTGAGGAAAGTCGTCGAGTGTCGATTCTTTGGGGTGATTCTGCAGCGCATAGAGTCGTCGGCCTCGGCGGCGTACCGGCGGCCTCCCGCCCGCCGGTGAAGAGTCACCCTGACGCGTGCCAGGCTGTGGTTAGCCGCGGCGAGCGCGATGTCGACGGGACAGCTGGCCGCCGCCGCAGCCGCGTCTCGGCGCCGCGCGGCCGCACAAGGCAGGTCGACATGACGGGCGTGGACGTCACCATCCCCTCAACAGCAGACTTTCGCCTCGGTTGATCGCCGCCAACGCCGCTGCGACATAGTCGGCGATGTCTGACGGCAGCGCCGATGCCGTCACCCAGAGCAGTTCGCTGCATTTGCCGGGCTCCGCGATGAACGGCTCGCCGGTCCAGCGATCCACCTCGAAGAACAGATGGAAGTATTCATTGTCGTCGGAGCGTTCCGGCGCGGAGTGCATGAGCAACGCAAGACGGCAGCCGTGCGGCTCGGCGTCGATCCCGAGTTCCTCCCGCAGCTCGCGTACGAGGCCCGTGACCGCATCCTCACCTCCGTCAAGATGTCCGGCCGGCAGACTGAGCTGACCGTCCCGGTAACCGGTCGCCGCACGGCGGGTCAGTAGCACCCGGCCCCGGTCACGGAGAATGCCGTACACGGCGGCGGCCACCCGGAAAGGTTCAGTAGGCACTCCCGGACCCTACTTTCATCCGGCTCAGGGCCCGCAGCGGACACCGACCAACGCGCCGACTCGTCTCCGGCTCCCACGAGTTTCGCCCCGGGCCGACGCCAGCCGACTTCCGGTCGATGCAGTCGGCCAGATCCGACCCCGGCGCTGTCGAACGCTCTTGCCTATCCGTCCACTTCCGTCGACCCTCTACCCATCGCCGGTTTCCGGAGAATGTCCGGAAGTCCACCGAGTTCGGCTTCCAGGGCGTCGGGACCGCCACCAGCCTGACCCCGGTGTGCACCGCCGCCTGAGCACCACCTGTCCTGGGCGGCCGACGCGCCGGCCGTCCAGGACAGGCAAGACGGTGATGACACTCCGACGCGCGCCGCGATGGCGTGCGGGAGCGCGACCCGGTCAAGCGCCGACGGGACGATCCGGGGCGGCGGGCGGCGGTTGGGCGCTGCCGGAGCCTCACGGCACTGTCGGCGAGCGCCGCCGCGATACGAGGATGGGCCGGGCGCAGCCGAGTTCGCCGGACGCGGTCGGGCCACCGCAGAGCCGAACGAACGATGGCGAGGCCGGGGCGTTGCCTCGGACCTGCCGGTGTTTGCGGCGCCGCGCCGAGGGAACCCGACAAAGGTAGCCCCGGAACAGGAGGATCGTCATGGGTGACTTTATGAAGAAGGCCAAAGACTTCGTGGACAAGCACGACAAGCAGGTCGACCAAGGGCTGGAGCGGGCTGGTGACATGGCCGACAAGCGCACCGGCGGCAAGTACGACCAGCACATCGACAAGGGCGTGGACCAGGCCCAGGCGCATACCGGCGAGGGTGACCAGGTGCGCTGACGGCAAGGCCGGTCCCGGGTCGCCCCCTGCGGGGTGACCCGGGACCGTGTTTCCGACGGTGATACCTGCTCGACTTCGAGTGTCGTACTGCGGGACCTGACGCGGTGCGGGCTCATGGCCGGCGAGCGGGCGGCGTGCGGCAGTGCCCAGGCGACAAGTGCCTGCCCACCCTCATGTGCCGAAGGAGAGCTCAGCGGAGGACGGGCCGACGTGCGCCGCGCTGCCGGACGTTCCGGCTCCGCCGCACTCACAAATTCGCGGCCGATCTGGGTGGGGTCGGCGCTGCGGAAGCCAGAGCGGTTTCGAGGCTGACCCGTTCCTGCTCGAACAGCACAGCCCATTGCGGGTCGTACGGGCTGAGGGTAACCGGTGCGCCCTCCACGAGAACTGCCTCCATCCCGTCTTCGACGTGTTGCCACAGCAGTTCAGAGCGGGCCGTCCCGACGCAGGAAGCACGACAGCAGTTGCCTGAACTCGTGCGGGTACTCGATCGCCGGCACGTGCCCGCACCGGCCGAACACGTGCAGACGGACATCGGCCAGGTGCTCCAGGAGAGGCCGGGCCGCCGTTTCGAGTGGGGTGATCCGGTCCTCGGCGCCGTGCACGAGCAGCACGGGCGCGCGGATCGCTGCCAGCGTTTGTGTTGAGAGGGTGAGGTCGTCGACCCAGCGTGCCCTGGGTGGATTGAACAACGAAGCGTACCCGGCTGCCCCCGATCGCATCGCAGCCGCACGAGCGTCGACGGCCGAATCGGTCACGAGCGCCTGGTCGTGGACGAGGCGACTCAGCATGTCGCGTGCGCCGTGGGGGCCGGCGGGGGCGGCCCAGAGCGCGTCGAGATCGGCGGACAGCGGCGCACCGGGGGCGCCCATGGTCGAGACCGCCACGACCCGGGTGACCTGCTGGGGGCGCGCGGCCGCCAGCGCCAGCGCCACGGCACCGCCCATCGAGTGACCCACCACGGAGTAGTGTTCGATACCGAGGGCGTCCATCAGGCCGGCGGCCTGATCCGTCCACAGCCGGAGCCCACCTGTGGAGCCCGCCGGGACGGGCGTACGGCCGAACCCCGCCTGGTCAGGAGCCACGAGATGCCAGGACGTGCCCAACGCCTGCGCCGTCGTTGCCCAGGCTCCGGTCCCGGTCGTGCCGGGACCGGAGCCGTGCAGCATCAGCACCGCGGGCCCGGTACCGCTTTCCATGACGTGGACGGGCGAGCCCTCCACTGTGACGGTGCGAGGCGTCGTCACTGGAGCGGGCCAGGTGTGCTCACGCCGACGCGGAGCTGACGGACTTCGAGAAGAGCTCCATCATCGCCCGGCCGAACTGCGGCATGTCCGGCCAGCCCCGGCAGGAGACCAGGTTGCCGTCCACCACGTCGGGGGCGTCGATGACCGTCGCTCCCGCGTTCTCCATGTCTCCGGTGATGGGTGGGAAGCACGCCGTCTTCCGGCCCTTCAGCAGCCCGTACACCGCTGGTACCTGCGCGCCGTGGCACACCAGTGCGATGGGGAGGTTGCGCGCGAAGAAGTGCTCGGTGATGCGCCGGACGTCGGCGTCGACCCGGATCCACTCGGGAGCGCGCCCGCCAGGGATGATGAGGGCGTCGTAGCGCTCCACGTCGACCTCGGCCCAGGGCACGTCGACCGGCAGTTTACGGCCGTTCTTCTCCACGTAGGCGTCGGAGTTCGGGTCGAACTCGTGGATGACCAGTTGCACGTCACGCCTCGTCCGTGACGAGACGTCGACGTCCCAGCCGCCCTCCTGCACGCGATAGTAGGGATACATGGTGTCGAGTTCCTCGGCGGCGTCGCCGGTCAGGAGCAGCGCTCTGGGCACCTGCTTCTCCTCGCATCCGGGGGCGGGGGTAGGTAGATCCAATCCGATCCGATCTAGTTAGCATTCCCCGGCCCAGCCCGCCCGTCAAGCTCCCGCCGCCACCGCGTCCGCGTCCGTGGCCTCGTCGAACAATCGTCGGAAACGCCGGCCGGACCGCAAGATGTGCCGACGCATCGCGTAGGCGGCCGCGTCCGGGTCACGGGCGGCGATCGCGGCCACGATCTCCTCGTGCTCGGCCATGGCCAGGTGAGTGACCTGGGTGTCGTGGTGCAGCCGAAAGAGGTGCACATGGCTGTGCAGGCGAGCGAGCGCCTCCCGGATGACCTGGTTCTCCGCGCTCAGGGCGACGAGATCGTGAAAGGCGGCGTCGCGTAGCCCGAAGGCGCCGTAGGCCGCAGGCTCGTTGCCCCCCTCCAGCTCCGCCATCTCCGCCAGCATTCCGCGCAGCCCGGCCACCTGCTCCGCGGATGCGCGTTCGGCGGATCTGCGCGCCGCTGCCGGCTCGAGGAGCAGGCGGACCTCGAGCATGTCCTCGAATCGGCGACGGGTGATCTGGGGCGGGATGCGGTAGCCGGCATGGGGCACCCGCACGACCAGGCCCTCGGCCTCCATGCGGTTCAGGGCGTCTCGGATCGGCGTCTGCGAGACCCCCAGCTCTCGGGCCAGGACGTCGATCGTGACGCGGGAACCAGGCTCGATCCGGAGCGACATCAACTGTCCGAGCAGCGTGTCGTACACCTCGTCGGCGAGCCGGCCGGCAGATCTTCCCGACGACGTTCCGCCCGTCACGGCCCGGCGGCCCCGCGTGATCATTCCTTCGTCGTCCATCGTGACGTGAGGCCCTTCTTTGCGTCTTCCGGAACCTGTTGACATCAGTCACAACTCTGCGACATGCTGACGCCCCAGGCTGGATCGTATAGGAAATGCGGCGGACGACCGCCGCACTGCCCGTCGCGGAGCCACCCGCGATCGCTCTACCTCGATCATCTGGAGCCCCCATGAGCGTGCTCGACGTCCTGCTCGGCGCACTCCCGGACCGCAGCTGGGCCGAAGGACCGCTCGACGGCACGAAGATCCAGTACATCACGGCGTACTCGTGACGCCGGTCCGCGGGTCGGCCCCGCCGGCAGTCAGGCGGGCACGGCTGAACATCCCAGCAACTGCTCGGCCAGCACATAGCGAGGTTCTAGAAGTCCCCACGCAGAAAGCAGGCGACATGCGGTTTCAACGGCGAATAGGACGAGTATCCGTTCCCGGCCGAAAGGTGCAGCTGGTGACGGCGGCCATGCTGCTGGTGGCGACGACCATGGCGGCTTGTGGCGATGGCCAGGACGACGACGCGCAGGCGAACGCGCCCAAGGCGCCGGCGACCATCCCGGAGCTCACCACGGACCCGCTGACCCTCAGCTTCATCTGGTTCGACTGGCCCCCCGCCCAGGCGCTGGAAGCCTTCGCGAACGCGGAGTACAAGAAGGAGCGGCCGAACGCGACGATCAAGGTGAACACCGTGCCGAACGCGAACTGGCACGACGCGATGTTCACCCAGTTCGCCGCGCGCAAGACCGACTTCGACATCGCGATCCTGGACTCGCAGCACATCGGCGAGGCCGTGACGAACGGCAACATCCTCGACATCACCGACTTCGTCGAGAACAACATCGACGTCGAGGCCTACGACCCGTACCTCCTGGCGGCGTACGGCCAGTTCCCCCAGGCGGAAACCGGCAAGCGCGACGAGAACGCCAGCCTGTACGGACTGCCGCTGCTCGGCGACACCTGGACGATGATCTATCGGAAGGACCTGATCGGCGACAAGCCACCGCAGACCTGGGATGAGATGATCTCAGTCGCCGAGAAGTGCCAGGCGGACCACCCTGGCGTCAGTGGGCTGGCTTTCCACCAGGCCAACGGCTCCGACGCCGCGGCCGTCACCTACAACACGGTGAACGGCGTCTACGGCGGCAACCTCTGGGACCCCAAGACGCGCAAGATCGAGGGTGTCCTCAACGACGCTGCGGGCCAGGAGGCGATGGACGTCCTGGTCAACAGGATGAAGCCGCTGACCGCCAGAGGATCCGGCAGCTGGTTCATCGACGAGGTGAACGCGGCGGTCGCCCAGGGCAAGGCGTGCATCGCGTTCAACTGGATCGCCGCGAGCGGCGGCCTGCTCGATCCGAAGCAGTCGACGCTCGGCGCCACCCGGGAGCAGATTCTCGACAAGCTGGGTTTCGCCACCCTCCCGAGCCAGAAGACCAACCTGGTCCCGCTCGGCGGCATGGGGATGCACGTGTCGGCCTACTCCGCCGAGGCGAACCAGGTTGAGGCCCTGAACTTCATGAAGTGGTTCCAGCGGGCCGACATCCAGAAGCAGTGGGCCGCGGCCGGTGGCGTGCCGTCGCGTACGGACGCCCTCGAATCCCCCGAGTTCCTCGATGCCGGGCCGTTCAACCAGGTGTACACCGACTCGGTTCCACGGATGCGGGACATGTGGAACGTGCCGGAGTACGCGCGCCTCGTCGACATCGAGAACACCAACGTGAACGCGGCCCTCAACGGCGCGAAGGCACCGAAGGAGGCGCTCGACGACATCGCCAAGGAGCAGCAGGCCGTGCTCGACTCCAGCAACCGCAAGGGCGGCGGCGGGCTGTGAGTGACCCCGTACCTCTGACGACCGAAGACCCCGGGCAGGTGGCGTCCGCGACGCCACCTGCGCCGGGTCGGTCCCACCGGCTGAGCGACCGGGGGCTCGCCGTGGCCTTCATCTCCCCCGCGATGCTGCTGTTGCTCGCGATGTCGGTGTTTCCGTTGCTGTGGGCGTTGTACCTGTCCTTCACCGACTACTCGGCCACCCGCGGGGGGCCCGCCCGCTTCGTCGGGTTCGGAAACTACACCGCCGTACTGACGTCGGCGCAGGTCCACCAGCGGGCCCTGACGACGTTGATCTACGTGGTCGGCGCGGTCACCCTGCAGACCGTGCTCGGTTTCGGCATCGCCTACCTGATCTCACGCCGCACGCACGGGCGAGGAGCGCTGACCACTCTGTTCCTGGTACCGATGATGCTGTCGCCGGTGGTGGTCGGGCTGTTCTGGCGATTCATGCTCGACGCGCAGTTCGGCGTGATCAACAGCATGCTCGGCTCGCTCGGCCTGGGGCAGGTGGAGTGGCTCACCCGGCAGCGGACGGCTCTGCTCTCCCTGATCGTGGTCGACACCTGGCAATGGACGCCGTTCATCATGCTCATCGCACTTGCCGGCCTGAGCGCCGTCCCGAAGTACCTGTACGAGGCCGCCTCGATCGACCGGGCGTCCGAGTGGTTCCGGTTCCGCACCATCACGCTTCCGCTGGTGTGGCCGCTGCTCCTCATCGCCGTGCTGTTCCGGGCCATCGAGGCCTTCCGACTGTTCGACCTCGTCTACATCCTCACCAACGGAGGCCCGGGCGTCTCCACCGAGACGTTGTCGTTCCACGTCTACAAGGTCGCGTTCCTGGGCTTCAACACCGGAACCGCCTCGGCGTACGGGATTCTCATGGTCCTCGTCGTCATCATCCTCACGCAGCTCTACCTGCGCTACCTGAACAAGCTCAAGGAGGGCTGATGGCCGTCTCCGTCGACGAGGCCGTGTCCACAGGTCCTGACCGGAATCGCACGCTCCCCGCGCGTCGCCTCGGCGGCCGGGGCCGCTCCGTGCTGGAGGTCGCGCTGCTGACCGTGCTGGCTGTCGTGATGCTCTTCCCGGTGCTGTGGATGATCGAGACGTCCATCAAGGAGAACCGCGACGTCTACGCCATCCCGGCCGAGTTCTTCGGCTTCACGGTCACCATGGAGCACTTCAAGGACGTGTTCGTCGCCCCCGACGGCGGTCGCTCGGCCTTGTCCGTCGCGTTCCTCAACTCGGCCGTGGTCGCCGGGGTCTCCACGGCGCTTGCCACCGTGCTGGGGGTCCCGGCGGCCTGGGCCTACTCACGCTTCGCCGTGAAGGCCAAGAAGGACCAACTGTTCTTCATCCTGTCCACCCGCTTCATGCCGCCCGTGGTGGTCGTGATCCCGATCTTCCTCATGTACCGCCAGGTCGGGCTCATCGACAGCAAGCTCGGCCTGATCCTCATCTACACCGCCTTCAACGTCCCCTTCACCATCTGGATGATGAAGGGGTTCGTCGACGAGGTGCCCGCGGAGTACGAGGACGCCGCCATGCTCGACGGTTACACCCGCTTGCAGGCGTTCCGGCGGTTCACCCTTCCCCTGCTCGTGCCCGGCATCGCCGCCACGGCGGTCTTCGCTCTCATCTTCTCGTGGAACGAGTTCGTGTTCGCCATCTTCCTCACCTCCAGCGACAACGTGCGGACGGCCCCGCCCGCCATCGCCGGCCTCATCGGCGGCACCACCACGGACTGGGGTCTCGTGGCCGCCGCCTCCGTGGTCTTCGCCCTACCGGTACTCGTCTTCGCCTACCTGGTGCGCAAGCACCTCATCGCCGGTGTGACGCTCGGGGCGGTGCGACGCTGATGGCGGGCATCGAGGTGACCGCGCTGCACAAGCGCTACCCGGACGGGACGGTCGCGGTCGACCACGTGGACCTGTCCATCGGCGACGGCGAGCTGTTCGTCATGCTCGGCCCGTCGGGTTGCGGCAAGACGACCACGCTGCGGGCCATAGCCGGCCTGGAGCGGCAGACGAGCGGCGTCATCCGCATCGGCGACACACTGGTCAACGACCTGCCGCCCGCCGAGCGCGACATCGCCATGGTGTTCCAGTTCTATGCTCTCTACCCGCATCTGAAAACCCGCGACAACCTGGCGTTCCCACTGCGGGCCGAAGGACTACCCAAGGCGGAGGTACGCGAACGGGTCGACGAGGCCGCCCGGCTGATGCGGCTCGGTCCGCTGCTCGACCGGCGACCACGCCAGCTGTCCGGCGGGGAGCAGCAACGCGTCGCGCTGGCTCGCGCCCTGGTGCGACGACCGCGCGCATTCCTGATGGACGAACCGCTCACCAACCTGGACGCGGAACTGAGAGCGGACATGCGCACGGAGATCAAACACCTGCAGGGGGAACTGGGGACGACGATGGTCTACGTCACCCACGACCAGGTCGAGGCGATGTCGCTCGGGCACCGGATCGCCATCCTCAACAAAGGCCGCGTCGAGCAGATCGGCACCCCGCTGGAGGTCTACGACCGACCGGCGAGCCTCTTCTGCGCCGCCTTCATCGGCTCCCCGCCGATGAACCTGGTTGAGGTCGAGGTGGCCGACGGGAAGCTGAGCAGTCAGGGCGGGCTGGTCCTCACGCCACCGCCCGGCCTGCCGCGCGACCGTCGCCTGGTTGCCGGCGTCCGTCCGGAGGCGCTGGAGGTCACCGAACCGGGGGCTAAACGTTCGGTCCCGGCCCGCGTGGTCTCGGCGGAGTGGCTGGGCGACGAGATCATCTACGTGGTCAACCACGGCGGCCAACACGACGTACGGGTCCGGATGCCCCCGACTGTCCGTTTCGCCGCTGACGCACCGGTCGGGCTACGGCACACCGGCGGGACCCCGGCGGTCTACGACGTGAGCACGGAAGAACTGGTGGCCTGATGGGAACCGTGGCAGTGCACGGGTTGTGCAAATCCTTCGGCAAGGTCCAGGCCCTGGACGGGGTGACGCTGGACGTGCCGGACGGCTCGTTCTTCGTCGTGCTCGGACCCTCCGGGGCAGGCAAGACGACGACCCTACGAGCGATCGCAGGTCTTGAGAAACTCGACGCCGGGACGGTGCAACTTAACGGGCGGGACGCGACCGGTGACGCCCCGGCCGCGCGCGACCTGGCCATGGTCTTCCAGAACTACGCCCTCTACCCGCGACACACGGCGTACGAGAACATCGCTTCGCCGCTGCGGGCACGCCGCTGTTCTTCGAGCGAGATCGCCGCTGCCGTCGAGCGGATGTCGAACCTGTTGCACATCGAGCGGCTGCTGCAGCGTCGTCCCGCGCAGTTGTCCGGCGGCGAGATGCAGCGGGTCGCCCTGGCCCGGGCGCTGGTCCGTCGCCCGCGCGCGTTTCTCATGGACGAGCCGCTGACAAACCTCGATCTCAAGCTGCGCGTCGAGATGCGCACCGAGCTCACCCGCATCCACCGCAGCCTCGGAGCAACCTTCATCTACGTGACCAACGACCAGGTCGAGGCACTGTCCATGGCCGACCAGGTCGCGGTCCTCAAGGAGGGGAAGGTGCAACAGGTCGGGACGCCGACCGAGGTGTACGAGCGTCCCGCCAACCAGTGGGTCGCGGGCTTCGTCGGGAGCCCGCCGATCAGCCTGCTCGCCTGCCACGCCGACGGAGACCGCCTGGTCGGTGCGCAAGGCTGGACGCTGCCGCGGCCCCGCTGGACCACGGCTGAGGACGGTCGTGCGCTGCTGCTGGGCGTGCGGGCCGAGGACCTGTCCGTCGAGCGGCGCGGGGACGCGTCGTTGTCCGGGAAGCTCTACGGCCTTGAGCCGCTCGGTGACCGGACGGTGGTCGACGTCCAGGTGGGGACGGAGATCCTCAAGGTCAAGGCACGACCCACCGTCACCGGAACGCCGGGCGAGCGGGTGCAGGTCACGGTCGACCTGGACCGTGCGCACCTGTTCGATGCGGGCACCGGGCTGTCGCTGTCCGAGGCTGGGCGATAACCGCACCGGGCGGCGACGACCATGTGCCCGTACGCGGCAATCGAACCTCGGCCGACCGCCGCCACTGAGCACGGCCCGACGACGCTGGGACGGCCATGGCCCGAGGAGTCGATCGATGGCGCGGGGTGGCGCCCTGCGAACCAGGCCACTGCCACGTTCGACCCGCTCGGCGACCTCACCCCCCGGGCGAGGGCGGGTGGCCCGTCCGGCTACCCGCACAGCGTGATCGCGCAGGCATGCCAGACAACACCAAGAGGATCAGAGGAGGCGACGCAGTGAGTGACCCGATGAACGTCCTGGCCCCCGAGCACCGGCGGCTCCGGATCGGCGACGCCTGGCGCGACGCCGCAAGCGGAGCCACGTTTGCCATCGAGGACCCGGCCACCGGCAAGACCATCGCCGAGGTGGCGGACGCCGATGTCGTGGACGGGCTCGCCGCTCTGGACGTGGCGAGCAAGGCGATGGCGGAGTGGGCCGCGACCCCGCCGCGGAAGCGGTCGGAGTTGTTGACGGCGACGTACCGGGCACTGACCGAGCGATCCGAGGAGATCGCCCGGCTGATAACGCTCGAGATGGGCAAGCCCCTCGTCGAGGCTCGGGCAGAGGTGGCCTACGGCGCCGAGTTCTTTCGCTGGTTCGCCGAGGAGGCGGTGCGCGTCGAAGGGCGCTACAGCACCGCTCCCGCAGGTGGATATCGCATCCTCACCGTGCCGAAGCCGGTCGGCCCATGCGTCTTCGTGACGCCCTGGAACTTCCCGTTGGCCATGGGCGCCCGCAAGATCGCTCCCGCGCTGGCCGCCGGCTGCACGACGATCACCAAGCCAGCAGCCCAGACGCCACTCACCATGCTGTTACTGGCCCGCATCATGGAAGAGGTCGGCGTCCCCCCGGGCGTCGTCAACGTGGTGACCACCAAGCGGTCCGGCGAGGTGGTCTCGGCGCTGCTGGCCGACAGCCGCACGCGCAAGCTTTCGTTCACCGGATCGACAGAGGTCGGGCGCGTGTTGCTACGACAGGCCGCCGACAACGTGCTGCGTACCTCCATGGAGCTGGGCGGCAACGCGGCCCTGATCGTCTGTGCGGACGCGGACCTGGATGTCGCGGTCGACGGTGCGATGGTGGCCAAGATGCGCAACATCGGGGAGTCCTGCATCGCGGCCAACCGGATCTACGTCGAGGAGCCGGTGTGCGAGGAGTTCACGGCGCGCTTCGCCGAGCGGATGGGCGCGCTCTCGATGGGCCATGGTCTCGACGACGGTGTGGACGTCGGCGCATTGATCGACGAGACCTCGGTCACCAGGATCGACGAGCTCGTCGCCGACGCGGTCGATCGCGGCGCCCGGGTCTTGGTGGGCGGCGAGCGTCCGAACGGGTCGGGCCACTTCTACCCGCCTACGGTCCTGGTCGACGTGCCTGAAGACGCGCGGATGCTCAGGGCGGAGATCTTCGGCCCGGTCGCGCCGATCATCTCGTTCACGTCCGACGACGAGGTGACGGCGAAGGCCAACGACACCGAGCACGGCCTGGTCGGATACGTCTTCACCCGTGACCTTCAGCGGGCGCTCCGCTTCACCGAGGGGCTGGATACGGGAATGGTCGGCATCAACCGTGGTCTGATATCGGACCCGTCAGCTCCGTTCGGAGGCGTGAAGCAGTCCGGGGTCGGCAAGGAGGGGTCGCACGAGGGCATCCTCGAGTACCTCGACCTCACCTACGCGGCGATCGACCTCCCGTGACCGGCCTGCTACTCCGAGCGTCCGCCGAGAATCACCCCGCCCTGCGCGCCCGAGACCTGACCGATCCACACCCGGCGGGCGGACCCCGGGCCGTGGCCGGCACGAACCCGCTGGCATCCGAGACGCCGGCGACTCCGCCTGCGTGCGCCCCACCGCCCGGCGCGCGCCTGCGCCACCCGGGCGGGCAACCTCGCCGGCGCCGTCCAGGTGACCTGGACGTCCGCCCCGCAAATCGCCGCCGACGCTCCGGAGAGGCACTGACATCATGCTTGAGACCGTCCGCGGACCACGCCAGTTGATAGTGGGCGAAGGGGTCGCACAGAACATCCCACGAGTGGTGGCCGAGAGCGGCTCACGCGTCCTCATCCTGACCGACCAGGTTCTTCTGGGGCAGCCGGGCGTGGCCGAGATCGTGGCCGCCGTGCGGGAACAGGTCGAGGCCGTCAAGGTGTTCTCCGACGCGACTCCCGACGTGCCACTCGCCGATGTCGACCTGGCCGTCTCGGCCGCCGCCGAGGTGGACGCCGACGTCATCCTGGCCATCGGGGGTGGCACGGTGATCGACCTCGCCAAAATCGTCGGCGTCATCCGGCGCCACGGTGGGACGCCGCGCGACTTCTACGGCGAATCGAAGGTGCCGGGGCCGACGATTCCTCTCGTCGCGGTCCCGACGACGTCAGGCACCGGCTCCGAACTCACCCCCGTCTCGGTGCTGACCGACCCGGACCGCCAGCTGAAGGTGGGGGTCTCCAGCGTTCACATCGTGCCCGACTTCGCCATCGTCGACCCCGAACTCACGTACACCTGCCCGGCGACCGTCACCGCGCACTCCGGCATCGACGCGTTCTGTCACGCGGTGGAAAGCTACACCGCCCGACCCCGGGCTCACGGACCACGCGACCCGGTGGAGCAGGTGTTCCTCGGCCGCAACCCGATCACCGACCACTACGCGCTCCTGGCCGCGGAGCGGATCGCCCGTAGTCTGCGTCGGGCCGTCAGGGACGGCGGCGACACGGACGCGCGGGCAGACATGTCCTATGGGTCCATGCTCGCCGGGATCGCCTTCGCCCACGCGGGCAATGCGGCCCCACACGCTCTCCAGTACCCGATCGGCGCAACCACGCACACGCCGCACGGCCTGGGCGTCGGGCTGCTACTGCCGTACGCGCTGGAAGCGGCAAGGGACGCCATCGCCGACCGGCTGGCCATCCTCGCCGGGGTGTGCGGGCTCGACGTGACCGATGCCTCGGATGCCGAGGCGGCAGAGGCGTTCCTCAGCTGGCTCGACAGGCTCCTGGCCGACATCGGCATCCCGCCCACCCTGGCGGACATCGGCGTGGCCCGCGCCGACCTGCCCCGCTTCGCGGAACTGGCCAGTGGCGTGACCCGCCTCATACAGAACCATCCAGGGCCGACCGACACCGCCAGCCTGACCGCGATCCTCGAAGCGGCCTGGGCCGGGGACCGGGCCACGTCGAGCTGGGCGACGTGAACTCGGGGTACCGGCAACCATCCCCCTGCGGCATCCACCCGCCGGTGTCGCCGTACAGGTCGAAGGCGAACACCTGGGCGCCGTAGGCGGTGTAGGCGGCGGACGTGGCTGGTGCGGGTCGTGGGGTCCGGAAGGTCCGACCCGGCGGACCACGGCCCGGCGTACGCCGTCCCGTACGTCGGACACTCCCGACCGGTCGGCGCGCTCCGGCCCGTACGATGGCCGGTGGTGCTGGTGCGTCCCGGCCACGCGGGCGGGACGTCGTAAGAGGGAACCCGGTGGGAATCCGGGGCTGCCCCGCAGCGGTGAGTGGGAACGACCGCCGTCAACAGAGCACTGGACCGTGAGGTCTGGGAAGCGACGGCCAGTAGGCGACCTGGTGTCATGCCCGCGAGTCCGAAGACCTGCCAGTGCTGCGCACGCCGCCGGTGTGCGCCGCCGGCGGCCACGCGGGAGGGTAAGGGCGGAAGCCGGTACCTGAGGTGTACCCGCCTTCCCCTCCCCCTGCCCGTCGGACACTTCGAGGGAAGGACCCCCTGGTGAGTACCGCATTCGGGCAGAGCACTGTGCTCGGCTACCCACGCATCGGTGCCAGTCGTGAGCTGAAGAAGGCAGTCGAGGCGTACTGGGCCGGCACCGTCGACGCCGAGGCGTTGGAGAGCACCGCCGCCGGGCTGCGGGCGCAGGTGTGGCGGACGCTGCGCGACGCCCAGCTCGACGCGATCCCGTCGAACACCTTCTCCTACTACGACCACATGCTCGACACGGCCGTCGCCGTCGGCGCGGTGCCGAGCCGGTTCGCGCGGCTGGGCCTGTCCACGCTTGACACGTACTTCGCCATGGCCCGTGGTGTCGACGCCGAACCGGCGCTGGAGCTGACGAAGTGGTTCGACACCAACTACCACTACCTGGTGCCGGAGATCGCCTCCGACACCGTCTTCACCGCCAACCCGGCGAAGGCGCTCGGCGAGTACGCCGAGGCCCGAGAGCTGGGCATCACCACCCGGCCGGTGTTCGTTGGACCGGCCACGTTCCTGCTGCTGGCCAAGGGGGAGGATCCCTTCGCCCGCCTCGACGACCTGGTCGAGACGTACGCCCGGATGCTCGCCACCCTGGCCGACGCGGGCGTCGGCTGGGTGCAGCTCGACGAGCCGGCCTACGTCGCCGACCGGACCGCGACGGAGATCGACGCCCTGCGCCGCGCCTACACCCGACTCGGTGAACTCGCACACCGACCGCAGATCTTCGTGGCGACCTACTTCGGTGATCTCGGCGACGCGCTTCCGGCGCTGCTGGACACTCCGGTCGAAGCCGTCGGTGTGGACCTGGTCGCCGGACCGGGCAACCTTCATCGGCTCGCCGCCGCCGGCCCGCTGGGCGGCAGGACCATCGTCGCCGGTCTGGTCGACGGCCGTAACATCTGGCGTACCGACCTGCGGGCCGCCGTGGCGGCTGGCGCGACGGTCGCCGGGCTCGCCGATCACGTCGCCGTCTCCTCGTCCTGCTCGCTGCTGCACGTCCCGGTCGACCTGTCCGCCGAGACCCGCCTCGACTCCCGGCTGTCCGAGCGGCTGGCGTTCGCCCGGCAGAAGGTCGACGAGATCGTCGTCCTCGGCCGCGCGCTGCGCGACGGCACCACCACGCTCCCCGCGCCGTTGCCGCCCACCCCGGCGGACTGGCGCCACGACGACGTGCGCGGCCGCCTGGCCGCGTTGCGCCCCACCGACCGGCAGCGTGGTGAGTACCCCACCCGGGCCGCCCGCCAGCAGGAAAGGCTGGGGCTGCCGGAGCTGCCGACCACCACGATCGGCTCGTTCCCGCAGACCGCCGAACTGCGCAGGGCCCGCGCCGCGCACCGGGCCGGCAACCTCGACGACGCCGGCTACGCCCACCGGATGCGCACGGAGGTGGAGCAGGTCATCCGGTTGCAGGAGCAGCTGGGCCTGGACGTGCTGGTGCACGGGGAACCGGAACGCAACGACATGGTGCAGTACTTCGGCGAGCAACTCGACGGCTTCGCGGCCACGCAGCACGGCTGGGTGCAGTCGTACGGCTCCCGCTGCGTACGCCCGCCGATCATCTACGGCGACGTGTCTCGCAAGGCCCCGATGACAATCGAATGGTCCACCTACGCGCAGTCACTGACCAGCAAACCGGTAAAGGGCATGCTCACCGGCCCGGTCACCATCCTGGCCTGGTCGTTCGTCCGCACCGACCAACCCCTCGCGGACACCGCCGACCAGGTCGCGCTGGCCCTGCGCGACGAGTGCCGCGACCTGGAGTCCGCCGGCATCCGGGTCATCCAGGTCGACGAACCCGCGCTACGCGAGACGCTGCCGCTGCGCAGCGCCGACCAGAAGGCGTACCTGGACTGGGCCGTCGGCGCGTTCCGGCTGGCCACCAGCGGCGTCGCCGACGACACCCAGATCCACACCCACCTGTGCTACTCGGAGTTCGGCGAGGTGATCCACGCCATCGACGCCCTCGACGCCGACGTCACCAGCATCGAGGCATCACGGTCCAAGATGGAGGTCCTCGACGACCTGGCCGCGATCGGCTACGGCCGGGGCGTCGGCCCCGGGGTGTGGGACATCCACTCGCCCCGGGTGCCGCCGCGCGACGAGGTGGTCGAGGCACTGCGCCGGGCCGTCGCGGCGGTGCCGGCCCGCCGGTTGTGGGTCAATCCGGACTGCGGCCTCAAGACGCGCGGCTACCCCGAGGTCGAGGCGTCACTGCGACACCTGGTCGCCGCCGCCGCCGAGGTCCGCGATATCTGACACCTGAGCCGGGCGGCCCACCACACCGGGGCCGCCCGGCTTGCCGGTCAGCGTGGCGCTGCCGCCCCGTCCCGGAGGAAGACGAGCTGGTGGTGGACAGCGGTTGTCACCCGGTCGTGGTCGCCGCGGCTGCGGCCCGATCGACCTTCGGCGGCGAAGTACTCATCGCCGATGACGACCTCGTTGTCCCACTCGACCCGACCTGATTCTCGGCCCCTTCTCGACCCGGAAGCAGATGTCCGTTGATGGCCGCCGATCGTGCGCGCCGACAACCTGCGAGGCGTCTGGTTCTAGTGCGGACGCGGTGGCGAGACGTCGGCCGATCCAGTGGGCTGTCGGCCGCCGAAGCTGCAGGTTCGACGACGGGTCCAGGCCGGGCCGGGGCCAACCCACGGGGTGAGAGCAGATCAAGGTCGCTTCCCGTGGCCGTTCGCGCCACGGCTCAGGTGTCGTGGCGCGAATGAGCGCAGTCCGGGATAGCCTTGACGAATATGGCTACCTATCGCAGCGCCTCAGTGCTTGTCTCCTCGGACGGCACCAGGACCCCCGGCACCGCCGCGCTCTTCGCCGAGCCCGCCCGCAAGGGTGGAACCCCGCCGTGGGCAGGCGACTTCCGGCCCGCCAACAGCGCCGGCAATGGCCCCAAGAACGCGGTCGGAAAAACCTTCACCCTGGAACTGCCCGACGGCAGCACCGGCAAGGTCGTGATCCAGAGCCTCAAGAGCGGGAAGGGCGGCGTCGTGCTGGCGTTGATGGGCGAGGACGCACCCCCCTTCTGATCAGAGAGACTGATCGCCGCCGACGCCATCGGCTGGAGACGGCCGCTGGCGTCCCTGCCGATGCGTGTACGGCTCATTGGGCCCCGCCCGGCCAGCAGGATCGCCTGATCGTCTCGCTCCTTGCCCTGCACGCGTCGCACCAGGCGGCACACTTCCCGCAGGCCGGCGGGGCTTGACCCTGATTCTGGACACGGGCCACTCGCGGACGCTTCGCAGGCGGACACCGACGCGTTCGGCGGTGCGGGCCGCGAGGATGGGTCGGCCTGCGCACAGGTCGGCGATCTCGTCGAAACTGTCCAGTCGGCGATGAGCAGACGGACAACACGTCCGGCGTCATACGCGGCGAGCACCCCGTACGCGTCCAGCGATCCGGGCAGCGACTCCTCAGGTGCGTACCGTTCGAGCAGGTCGAGTGCCTGCGCCGAGGCAAAGCGCAACACCCCCGCGGCGGCCTCACCCCAGATCCGCTGCCGCATCACAGGTGAGGCCGCAGCAGGGGCCTCACCTGTGGGACGTGCTGACCCCGTCACCTAATACCCGCCGCAGACGGGCCGGACCGGACATATCGACCTGGTCGAGGTGTGACCTCTACGGTCTTCGAGCTGGTGAACAGGCGCGGGATGCGTCGGAGGCCGCGCGGTGCGTACAGTTCCGGGTCGGACTTGGGGTGGGCCGGACATGTTCCGGCGCAGGAAACGGGACGAGACAGCGACAGCATGACGGCGGACAAAAATACGGAAACCGGTCAATACCGCATTGAGCCGGCCCGGCTGGAGACCTGCCTCAGCGTCTTCGAGGCGTTGGAGGACCTGCCTCCCGATCACCCGGACGTGGTGCGGGTGCAGCGGGCCACCGCGAAGCTCTACAAAATGATCAAGCAGCGGCGACGCGAGGAACGGCGGGATGCCATCGCGGCGGCCGACCGCACAGTGACGGCTGCCACCGCCACCGGCGCCCCAGGCCGGATCGACGACGAGACCCAGGGCAACCCGCTCGCCTCCCCCACCGCAGGTCCCACGGCCGGCGTCCTACACAAACCGCGCGGCTGCTACATCTGCAAGCAGCGCTACCGCGAAGTGGACGCCTTCTACCATCAGCTCTGCCCGCCCTGCGCCGCACTGAACCGGGAGCGCCGCAACGCCCGCACCGACCTGACCGGCCGGCGCGCGCTGCTCACCGGCGGCCGCGCGAAGATCGGCATGTACATCGCGCTGCGGCTGCTGCGCGACGGCGCGCACACCACGGTGACCACCCGGTTTCCCCACGACGCGGTCCGCCGATTCGCCGCGATGCCCGACAGCGGGGAGTGGCTCCACCGCCTGCGGATCGTCGGGATCGACCTGCGCGACCCCGCCCAGGTCATCGCCCTCGCTGACTCGGTCAGCGACCAGGGACCACTCGACATCCTGATCAACAACGCGGCGCAGACCGTCCGCCGCACGCCTGCGGCGTACGCGCAACTCAACGCCGCGGAGGCGGCGGCCCTGCCCGACGGCCCACTGCCGGAGATGATCACATTCGCCAAACCGGCCGGCCCGGGCGACCCGGCGGGCAACCTGACAGCCCCACTGAACTCGCCCACCATCACCCCGCACGCGCTCACCGCGCTGGCGCTGACCAGCGGCTCCGCCTCACCGCAACGGATCGCAACAGCCAGCGCCATCGACGCCGGCGGTCTGGTCCCAGACCTCGACCCGGTCAACAGCTGGGTGCAGCGGGTGCACGAAGTGAACCCGGTCGAACTGCTCGAAGTGCAGCTGTGCAACGTGACCGCGCCGTTCGTACTGATCAGCCGACTGCGACCAGCGATGGCCGCAGCGACCGCCCGCCGCAAGTACGTGGTGAACGTGTCAGCGATGGAGGGCCAGTTCGCCCGCGGCTACAAAGGGCCAGGGCACCCACACACCAACATGGCCAAGGCCGCGCTAAACATGCTGACCCGCACCAGCGCCCAGGACATGCTGACCGACGGCATCCTCATGACCAGCGTCGACACCGGCTGGATCACCGACGAACGGCCACACCCCACGAAGATGCGCCTGGCGGACGCCGGCTTCCACGCCCCACTGGACCTCGTCGACGGCGCGGCCCGGGTCTACGACCCGATCATCCGCGGCGAACAGGGCGAAGACCTGCACGGCTGCTTCCTCAAGGACTACACACCCTGCGCCTGGTGATCGCTGCCGCCCTGCCGAAACCTCGACCAAGCAGGGGCCGGGAGCACTGAGCCTTTCCGAGTAAGGGTGTAATCACTTGGAGTAGCCGGCTCGGTCAGTGGTCCAGACGCGCCCGGATCCGTTGCGGTGCAACGAAAAGACGCAGAATCCCGGTATGAAGGTGGTCCTTCCCGGGATCACCGTCATCGGGGTTCTGCGTCGCTGTGAGTGTCACAGACACCGCCACCCTGAAGGCCACCGCCGCCAACCACCGCGATGCGCTGCTGCCGGTCCGCGCCCGCCTTGCCAGCAAGCCACTCCAGGACGTCACCGAGGCTCTGATCGACTGGATGCGGACGGAGGGGCCGGAAACGTGGTGGCAAGCCCGGAACGGGGCTCGGTGTCCGGTCAGTGCGCCTGACGCTCGGCCGCCTTCGAACCGCGCTGAACGTGGCCGTTCGGCGTCAGCTCGTGGTCCGCAACGTCGCCGCATTCGTCGCCATCCCCAGAGCGGCCGCGAAGGCCGCAGTCGAGGCACAGGCTGAGCGCAAGCCCTGGACCCAGGAGGAGGTGAAGGCGCATCTGCCTTGCTCTCGACATCGAGCCACTACCGAAACACGTCGAAGGCACCCGCGCCAAGCTGAAACGCATGGTCAGCCGCCATGTCCTCATCGAAAACGAGCCCGGCATGTTCGCTTTGACACCGAAAGGGACACAATCTCCGTAACCGCCCTCTGACAAGCACCGGGGCGCCCACCGCAGCGACCTGGCGCTCGAAGGTGCTGACAAAGAACGCCACTGGCTGGCGTTGCCTCGCGCGCCACCGGCTCCCTGTGTGGGCGGGGCCGTCGCCGTTACCGGGTCCGTTACGGCGAGGACCCGCCCTGCCACCTCATCCAGACTGTACCGTTGATGAGAAACACAGCCTGAAGAGCGTCCTAGGATAAGAGCTTGGAGGCATTCAGCGCCTTCTGCTTCCACAACAACCCGGATTCGTCGAGGAGCTCGCCACCGATTTGCTGACGCTGGCTGGGCTCACCGAGCGGTGGGGGCGGATCCGATGGTGACCACGCGCGCCCACTCGGGCGGTGAGTCCGGCACATAGTTGGGGTCGTTCTCGTCCCACCGGCCGAGTCGAGAAAACAGTCCCACGACGGTCCGACAGCGCGGTCGTGAGGTCGGCCAGGGCGTCTGCCCATCGGTCAGCACGACGATGACATCCGGGCTGTCTCGCAGCGCTCGGGCGAAACCGGCGCGCAGGTCGGTACCCCCACCACCGACTAGTGGGATGTCCTCGGCTCGGCACAGTGGACGTACGACTTGGGCTGCCGCGTCGCAGGGCAGCACGGTGACCAGGTCGCGGCGGCCACCCACGGCCCGGGAGATCGCGGCGACCTCGAGCAGGGCGCTGCCGAGTTCGGCGTCGCTGACCGACCCGG
The DNA here is from genome assembly GCF_057196645.1 of Micromonospora sp. ATLC16. Lineage (NCBI taxonomy): Bacteria > Bacillati > Actinomycetota > Actinomycetes > Micromonosporales > Micromonosporaceae > Micromonospora > Micromonospora sp. ATLC16. The sequence continues at coordinate 5,212 of NZ_JBXUOW010000019.1, read as the reverse complement.
AGGTGTCGATGATGACGCAGACCCGCGGTGGCCGGCGTCGCAGCGCCGGCAGGACGACGCCGGGTGCGCCGGCGGAGCGCCGTGACGGCCGGCCGTAGGTGTAGTCCTCGCCCACGCCGGGCGCGGAAACCGCCGAGCGGACCGCGGCTCCCAGGAGTTCTCGCCACGGCTGCGGTGGATGGAACGCCCGTTCCGCCCACCGTCGCCAGCCCTGGGGGACGTTTCCCGGTCGGCCGGTGATCCTCTCGGCCACCCGGAACCGCACCGCATCCCGCTCCTGCGGGCTGAGGGCGTGCGCGCCGTCGGGTCCGAGGTCCCACTCTCGCTGCAGCCCGTCGGCGCCGCTGCCGCAGTTCAGCCAGGCCAGATGCTGGGTGCGCGGCCCGAGCCGGAACTGCCGCAGGTAGTCCTCCATCAGCTGGCCCTCGGGCAGCAGCAGGGAACTCGGCTCGACCGCGCCTTCCGGGCGGGCCAGCCCGTCGCCGAAGACGTCGTCGTTGATCTCGCAATCCGCGGCGATGTTCATCCGCAGTCGCTCCCCCGGCCCGGTCAGCCCGCGTTCCCGCGCGATCCGGTCGCCGCGCCCGTGGTGGTCACGCAGTAGGTGCGAGACCTCGTGTACCCACACTCCGGCGAGTTCCTCCACAGGTGTCCGGTCCACGAACGCTGGCGAGACGTAGCACCGCCAGTGCGGGTCCACCGCCATCGTCGGCACCCACCGGGACTCGACCACATGCAGGGCGAACAGCGCCGTCGCCAGGTAGGGCCGGACCCGGGCGGCGTGCAGCCGGGCGGTGAAGAGCTTGTCCCGGTCCAGCGTCCCGGAGTGTTCGGTGCTCATCGGCCGGTCCCCGCAACCGCCGCAACCCGGGCCGCCGTCTGGTCAGCCCGTCGAGACAAGGAGACTGCCCCGGCGAGCTGCTCGATCGAGGCGGGCACGTCCCAGTCTTCCTGGCGCAGCCGGGCGAGGGTGGACGCGGGCACGACCACCAGGTCCGGGGCACCGGTCTCCAGGGCCCGGACCCGCAGTGCCCAGGCCGCGTCCCAGCGGGACTGATCCGGACGCCGGCGTACCGCCTCCACCACACCGTCGAGCACGGCCTGGCGTAGGTCGCCCCGCTCGGGCAGGACGGCGGTGGCCGGGTCGGCGAGCAGCACCTCGGGGTCGGGGAGGTCCATCCGGTCCAGGCTGGCCAGCAGTTCCAGTCCGGAGCCGTCGCCTACAGTGCCTCTGACCAGCATCGACAGGACCTCCCGGGAGACGTCGGCGGCAGTGGCGAAGGCGATCAGGCGCAGGGTCATCTCCCAGCTGCGCGGCGACGGCCACGGACCACCACGGCTGGCCTCACTGGTAGGCAGCCGGTGCACGAGCCCCGGGCGAGCCGACAGCAGCCCACAAACCGCACGGCGGGCGAGGGCAACGGCCTCCGGCAGCCGCTGCGGGTCGAGCCGGGGCAGCACAGCCCGGGGCCAGGTCCCACCCAGACCGCGTACGACGACCTCATGGTCGTGGGTCCACTGCAGGTGGACGAAGCGGTTGGCCAGCGGCGGGCTCAACTCCCAGCCGTCGGCGGCGGAGGACCGTGGATTGGCGGCGGCCACGATCCGGACCCCGGCCGGCAGGCGCAGGCTACCGATCCGCCGTTCGAGCACGAGGCGGAGCAGGGCGGCCTGCACGGCGGGCGGGGCGGTGGACAGTTCGTCCAGGAACAACAGTCCGCGACCGGCGCGTACCAGGCGCACGGCCCAGTCCGGCGGCGCCATCGGCACACCCTGGGTCGCCGGGTCGTCGCCGACGACGGGCAGTCCCGAGAAGTCGGACGGCTCGTGGACACTGGCGATCACCGTCGTCAGCGGCAGGTCCAGGGATGCGGCGAGCTGCGTCAGCGCGGCAGTCTTGCCGATTCCCGGCTCGCCCCACAGCAGCACCGGAAGGTCGGCTGCCACGGCCAGGGTCAGCGCCTCCAACTGCGGGTGGCAGCGGGTTTCTGTGGTGGTGTCGGAAAGCAGCGCGAGCAGGTCGGCGGCGACGTCGAGCTGCGGCATCGGGGTGGGGTCGATTGAGGTACGGGTGGAAGACATCTGAGATCACCTTTGAGATCGTGGTGGGCCGGCCTGGGCCGGGCAGGGGTAGCGGACCGCTGGTCAGCGGGCGATCGCGTGACGTGGGTGGGAGCGGCGGTCACGCTTGGGCTGCCAGTGCCGGGAGCAGGGAGCAGGTCCGTGTCCGGTCAGCCCGGCTCGGAACAGCCCGTACGTGACCCGCCGCAACGCGGCGTTTTCCAGTTCCTCCCGCAGATCCCCGCGGCGCAGAAGCGCATCGGGTCCGAGCAGGGCCTCGACAGTGGCCAGCGCCCCGGCGGTGTCCCCGTGGTCCAAGCGGGCACGGATGTCCGGAAGGCACTCCGGGTTGCGGTGCGCCTCGTCGATCGCCCGCAGGCAGGGAAGCGGGGTGCCGGTCAGCGCGGCCAGCAGTTCCTCCCGGCGGATCTCCGCTGGGTCGTGGTCCAGGGGTGTGAGCGCACCATTCACCAGGCCGATGCGGTGCCAGGCTCCCCGGCAGGCAACGAGACGTGGCGTTGCCGCCGGGTCCGGCGACGTCGGGGTGCTGGCCGGTAGGTGACCAGGCGCGAGCGCGGAGGCGACCAGCGGGTGCAGCCGGTCGATTGCGATCAGCCCGCGACGCAGCAGCTCCACATCAGGTGGCGTCCAGGTCGCCGCGTCTGGCAGCATCGGTCCCCCGGTGACACCACCAGCCCGCGGGGCCCCGGCGATCCGCGCCGCGGGTGGCCGCAGGTCCGTGCTTGCCGGAGCAACGTCTAGGACCAGACGACGTCGAGGGCCGAGCCGCACCACCACCGAACCGCTGGTCCGGCCCTCCTCATGGAGCAGCAGCGTCGCTTCGGCCGCCCACCGGTCCACCGCGTAACCACATTCCCGCAACGCGTCCCACAGCGGATCAGGGTGCACCGCGGCGGCGTTGTCGGAGGGCAGCTGCTCCAGGCCCGAGCGGCTCCGCAACTCGTCGGCTCTCCGCGCATCCCACAAGTGGCGGTGCAGGTCCAGGCGGAACCGACGGTCGGGACGCGGATGCGGATGAGGGCCGTCGTCCTTGTCGCGGGATTCGGCGGCCCACAGCGCCAGGCTGATCCGCTGGTCCGCATCCGCCCAGGCCGGTGGAGTCCGGGCCACGAGGTGCACCGGCTCAGCGCCGTCGTGTTCCGTCAGGCCGTACCGCGTCAGCGAGATAGTCAGGCCCGGGCGCAGCAGCCCGTCAGGAGCGATCCTCGGCATATGCCAGCGCAGCAGGTCTGGCGCGAGGTACCGGAGATCGGACCGCAGCCGGGCGGCCAGTTCCCGACCGTGGCCGCGAGCCACGGCGCGCAGGTTCAGGTCGACATCGACGCGAGCGGCCGCGCATGCACCAGCCCAGTCACCAACGCGACGACGATCTGTTGCGGCTTCGATCATGGACGGCGGCACGGCGTACTCACGCACGCGCCGCCAGAGGGAAAGGCGGGAATCCGCATTCGCGGCGAGGGAGCGCATCAGCACTCACCTTGCGCGAACCGGACCCCCAATCTGAGTAGAGGGTTCATCGCGGCGTAGCATAGCGCCCCGCCGCGAGCTACGCCAAGGCACAAAGTCGAGAGCCTTCTGCCGGCCCGGTCGCCCGTCCGCGATCACGGTCCCGCCGCCCCCGGCGACGAGACGGACCAGCCTACGAAACTGCGCGGGGAACTTGAGCGATGCGCCAACCCGGCCGGGAAGTCGTCGTCACCATGGAGGCCGGCGCCACCCACTCGGCCGGACGATCCAAGGACTGCTGCTCGACCGGCACGCCGCAGACCCGCGATCGGTACGAGCCGAGGCGCTGCTGTACGCCGCGATGCACTTCACGCCGCCGTACGTTCATCGTTGCCACCTTCACCAACCCGGTCGTCCGAATGGCCCGCACCGGATCACGGGCAGTCGGCGCGGCCGTGTTCGGATGCCAGCGGCAGGTAGACACGCAGACGACGTGAGGGCGGTTTCGGCTACGCGCTGTCCCCCGCCACGCCGGCCATTCCCCTGGGCAACCTCGCCTGAATCAGCTTCTCATCGGCGCTGTCAGCCATGCGACACCATTCGCCCGTCTCAACGGCCAGCACCAACCAGTAGCCGCCTGCATCATCGATCGGATGCGTACCCGAACCAGCATCCTCGCTATGGTCGCCGCCGCCGTGCTCGGCGTCGCTGGCTGAGGCGGTAGCAAGCCCAGCGCGCCCCAGGGCTATTGCGTAGCCGGGTTGGGCCGCATCGGCGGCGTCCGGATCCGGGGACTGCTCTGTCAGGTAGCGGCCAAGCTGGGCGGCGGCGAGGAGGTAGTTGTAGCGGGTGGTCTCCGGATAGTTCCCGGCCCGCAGGGACCGGTCCCAGTCGCGGAGGAACCCGGCCCAGGTCCGGGAGAGCCCGACGGTGAGTTTCTGAAGATCCAGTAGCGGCATGACAACCTGCCCGAGTCAAGGAGTCCAACAGCGGCGTGCTAGACCAGGCATCCATGCCGAGCAATGAAAAGAGGGCTCCCGCAAGTCTCTGAACTGCGGAAACCCTCTCGCTGTCGGGACGGCCGGATTCGAACCGACGACCCCTTGTTACCGTCCGTAGCCACCTCAACCTTGTCATTGGCTGTCAGCGGTAGGCGCTGAGCTGCGCAGACATGATCAAGCGATGATCGCTACTTATCACTGGTTGTCAACCACGTGCGGGGGTTTTCGGGGGGTAAACGGGGGGGCCGACAGGGCGTCGCCAGTCCAGCGCGTCCCGCTCCCTCATCAGCAGAACACCCGTCACCTACGGAACGGCGCGCCCCTACCCATCGCTACACGCTGGCCGCAGGCATGGGGTTCGTGTCGGTGGGGCGACACGAACCATTGCCCCACCGCCGATGACCATCGGCAAGACTTTGAGGCTCACGCAAGTGTAGCCGCCGTGGGACCTCTTCAGGCCCGCCGAAGGGTCACCAGCCAGAAGTGGCTGTTCAAGGCGTTGCCCGCGGGATCCGCGTCTCAGATGACGGAACCGCGACCGACTCTGCTCCCAACCCGCTCCCCCGATCCCCCAGGGCTATTGCGTAGTCGGTTTTCGCCTGGTCATGGTCGGGTTGCTGGTGGTCACGGCGTCGATGAGGTCGTGTGGGCGGTGGTTGGCGCGTCGGGTGGCTGCGGCGATG